>CAYRVJ010000152.1:0-3759 GCA_964427785.1 uncultured Alphaproteobacteria bacterium
GTCTTCTTCGTACATTTGCAAAAGACGCTGCTTTTCCTGGATCTGCACATCCAGAATATCCAGCTGATAAAGCTGATATTGCATGCTGGTCCAGCGGCCTTCCGGGGTTCCAATGTCTATATTGGGCAACGGCGTGTCGCCAAGCCCGCCATTGAACCGGTCGTCGGCGTCGTTGATCGCCTTTATGATTTCGTTATGCTCTTGCGAAGTTTTTGCGATGCGTTCCTGTATCCGGCGCTTGGCTTGTTCCGCGCCGTCATATTCCGACCCATCGCCAAAGCGGTGATCCGCCCAATAGGCTTCGATTTTATAAGCTTGCAGCCATTTGCCCAAAAGACCCAAAGGCGGACCCGGCCGTTCGGCGGTATAATAATTCTTGCCGCCGATATTGAATTGGCAAGCGCTGGTCGGCGTGGTTCTGGCCAACGCGCTTTCGTAACTTTCTCCCTGGCGGCGTCTTACCACAACAGGGGCAAGAGTCATCTTGACGGAATCGACCACGCACCATTTCCAATCGCCGTCGCCGGATTGCGATCTGACATAAACAGGGCGGCATGGCGTCGGATACATTAGCGGATCGGCGGTAACGCCGCGCATCATAAGGCTTGTGACCGTACAAGCCGCCTGGGTCGCCGACCGGTGACGCGTTACGGCGTCAAGATATGTTGTCGGATCAAGCCGCAGCATTTCCCCGATCACAGGAGGCGAGCGTTCGAATGTGCCGTCGGGCCTTTGCGTATAGAATGCGGGACGGCCCGCTATCGCCTCGAACGCGGCTTCTAAATTCGCCGTTTGGTTGGGATAGTCCGGCTCGGGGTAAGGGCCGACCCTGGTCGGGCTGCGGGTAAAGATGGTTCTTGGCGGCTCGTCCAACCATAGCTTAGGCAATATGGCCTGGCGCACGCGTTCCAACTGATTTTGCGAAAATTGGTGGCAGGAAATGGTGTTGTCGAGATATTTCAAATTTTCCTGCGCCATAAACACATGCACACGGTCGTTATGCAGCTTTTCGATAAAATAGGAACGGGCGGCGGCGGAGTTATAAAAATTCTCGTCTTTTTGCTTTTGCCCTTCGCGGTTGAAATTCAGCCATTGGATTTCGGTGATGCGGCGGTTTAGATCATGCGCCTCGTTAAAGCCCGGCGTGCCGGGAACCGGATTGACCGCGCCGCCGCCGCCGCTATAGCCGCCATGAAGGCGGAGATTTTCCGGTATGTCATACCCCGTGCCTTGGGTTAACGGCGAATTTGCAACCGGTGTCCATTGCCCGCCGCCCCAGGCATAGCTTTGACTGCCGCCGAAACTGCGCGGCAGATTGAATCCGGGTGTCGCAAGGCCTGGGATCGAAGGGCCGGGCTTCCAGCTTCCGCCGCTGTTCGAATACCCCCCACCAATACCGATTGAGCCCGGTAAATTGCCGATGGGGGCGTTCAATCCAGGCGCGGATTCGGCCCCCAAATCGGCGGCGGCAAGGGAGCTTGGCAAATTAGCCAGCGCATGTACTTCGGGCCTGCCGCGCCTGTTTTCTTCGCTATATCCTTGATTCTGCGCCCCTGGATTTGCATTTTCCGGACGTATTAGGGGCATTTCGCTCATGGCTTGCTGGGTTCTTGCCATCAATTCGGTGGATATTAGCCCAAGCTGCCGCGTCTGCAAAGCCAGCATCGAACGTATCACCGCGCCATTCGCCGCCGAATAGGAGCGCAAAGTGTTTTTCGACGCCGCTTCTTGGGCTTGTTCTGCGATTGCCTTGTTCAAATCCGCAAGCGGCGAGGTGCCATCGCCGGCGTCCTGCAACGCGCCTTGCGCGTTCATGGCGACAGCGATCTGAAAGCTGTTAGTTTTTTGGTCAAAGCCTTGCTTTTTTCCGCGATAGGCCATTTGGGTTGCGATCACCGCATCCTGTTCTTGGGCATATTGCGATTGCAATATTTGCTCAGCGGTTGCGGGCAGATCGTTCGGATCCGGGGTTACTTCTGGGTTCGGCCATTCTTCGGGCTGGATTTTCGGAAAGCCGATGCCGGATATCACTTGATCCGAGCGGAAAGAAGGCTGCGGCCCTGCCGGGCCATAGACCTTTTGGATTTCCAAAAGCAAATCCTTTTGTTCGCCCAGTTTCGTCGATTTGGATTCTTCCAGGGCGGTTTTGGTTTTTGTTTCCACCAGCTTCTTGCCGTCCAAAGACGGGCGCGGATAGCCTGGCATCGGGCAAAGCGGGCAGCGAACCACAAGCTCGCCCGCGCAAACCAAATGCGGCGAAAAAACGCACATTGTGCCGTTTGCTTCGGCCCTGAATCCGAACGCAACAAATGCGGCAAGTGCCAAATAGAAAATCTTGTTTTTCATCCCACGCGCCAAATCCGCCCCCAGCCTTTGTGCCCTTAAGGCTGTGGATCTTCTTCCGGTACGATCAAGGTCGTTTCCTGGGTCTGCAATCTTTCCGTTGCCAACAACTCGTTTAACGTCGCAAGCTGCACCGCAATCAGCTGATTGACTTCCATCAATGTTATCAATGCCGCTGTATTGGCCTGAATATCGCCGCGCAGGCTTTTCGAGCTTTTTGCCGTGTCGGCAGCCTGCTTGATCCGCGCGCCGTAATCTCCCGCGACGGTCGCGCCGTTCATGCCGATCGCCATCGCCTTGTTGATTATATTCTGATAGCTAACTTGCCTATTGCGCCGGATCGCAAGCGACTGCGCCGTCGTTGGCACATCCCGGTTGTGACGGATAACTTGGCCTGCCCTGTCACGCACGGCGGGGTTGGTGTAATGGTTGTTTTCGTTGAAAATGGTCGCGTTCAAAACGCTGCCTGTAACACGTTGCCAGAAATTGCTGCGGTATCCCGCGCCGAATCCAAACCAATCGCAAAGACTGTCCGGCAAATCGGGAAGGTTGATATTTATATTGTAGTAAAAATCGAATTGCGGCAGCTGGAACTTGCCGCACACCAGCTCCATCACGCCTTGGAAAATCAAAGATGCCGGGCCGTTTCCGCCCAAACCCAACGAGTTGAGTATTTCCTCGTTGATGTTCATTATTTTATCAAGTTCCGCCAGCTGCTGGTTCATATAATCGACCGCCTGACGGACTTCTTCCAGCGAGCTAAGGTCGATTACCGCGACGCCGCCGAATCCGCCTCCTGCCCCGCCGCTTACCTGGGCTTGGGTTTGCTGCACGCTGCCCAAAACCAAGCCCACAGATAAAGCCATCACAAGAGCAAAGCGGGAAATGGATGTGTTCATGACGGTATCTCCAAATAATGCCTTAGCCAATCGGCGCCATATTTGCGCATACAAAGTTCCGCTTCCTGCTTGGACGGCTCATCCGAGCGGAAAATCTTTAATAAAGGCCCAAGCGGACTTAGGTCTACATCCAGTATAACAGATTCGCCCGTCGCCCGCTTGACCAAAATGGCGCGCCTTAGCCGCCTTGAAACCGACAAGCGCCCCTTGATAAAGTCCATTTCCCGGTCGGTCAAATCCCAATCGGCATATTCGCTTTCCTTGGCCTGCGGGTTGGGCAGGAAGAATGTGGTCTGGGCCTGGCCGCGGATTGCCTCTCCCAAGCCTGCCGCCGCGATCGCTTCGGGCCGCTGAAAGGCGGATATGACCGCAGCGCCCTTTTTCCGGTATTCCTGCAGCATTTGCAAAAAGAAATTGCGGAACATCGGATGTTTCAAAACCGGTTCGGTTTCGTCGATGAATATCAAGGCGGGCGAGCGCAATTCCACCATGGCGTTGGAAATGCGGTGCATCATGT
>CAYRVJ010000153.1:0-3745 GCA_964427785.1 uncultured Alphaproteobacteria bacterium
CCGAAAGTCCCAGCAAAACATCCCGAAAGCCGTTTTTATGGACGTAATCGCGGATACCTAGACAGAGCGCGGCATAAATATCCTCGGAATCGGAATCGGCAAGTTCTGCGGATTTCTTGCCATCCAAAATTTTTAAAACACCACCGCTAAATTCATAGGCGGAGACATCCTCGGCCCATTGCGGGGATTGGTGGATCATGCCGCCCTGGGCGTCGCAAGCGAAGGATCCGCCGTCAAACACCACCTCGTCCTGGCCACCGATCATGTTCAGATAAATCGCGGGCAACCCGGTTTCGCGGGCGCGGTCGAATATATGGCTTTTGCGGATTTCAAGCTTGTTCAGCTCATAGGGCGAGCCGTTTATCACGATAAGCAATTGCGCCGCTGTTTTTTTCAGTTGTGCCGCGACATGCGGAAACCAGCTGTCTTCGCAAATCATAACGCCGATCTTGTTGCCGCCCAATTCAATCGGCCGGATGGAGCCGGCCTGCGCGAATGTGCGCTTTTCGTCGAACACGTCGTAATTCGGCAATTCATATTTGTGAATCACTTGCAGGATTTTTCCCTGCCCAAGCAGGGCGGCTGCGTTATAGACTTTTCCGCCTTCTTCCCATGGCAAGCCGATCAGCAAATGCGTTTTGCCGACAATCTTGCTAGCCAGGGATTCGGCATGTTTTTTATTGGCGGCAACAAATCCCGGATTCAAAACCAGATCGTCGCACATATAGCCGGGCAAGGAACATTCCGGCGTTATCGCCAAATCGCAATCCTGCAGCGATTGCCATGCCGTAAATATTTTTTCGGCATTTCCGGCAAGATCGCCGACGGTTGGGTTGAATTGGATGGATGCTAGTTTCATAAGTAGACGGAATTACAATCCCCCTACTAAAACATACTTGGTGTGCACATATTCCTCGATGCCGTAAAATGACCCTTCGCGGCCAAAACCGGATTCCTTTACGCCGCCAAACGGCGCGGATTCGGTCGAAAACACGCCTTCGTTGATGCTGACGACGCCGCATTGCAATTTTTCCGCCATGCGGAACGTGCGGCCCAAATCGCGGGTATACACATAAGCCGCAAGCCCATAGGGCGTGTCATTGGCGATTTGCGTCGCTTCGTCCTCTCCTTGGAACGGGAAAAGCGCGGCAACCGGCCCAAAAATCTCTTCTTGCGCCAGGCGCATATTTTTTGCGGCGTCGAGCAGCAATGTCGGCTCGAAAAACTGGCCGCCCTGCGCAGGTTGCTTGCCGCCTAGCGCGATTTTTGCGCCTTTTCGCACGGCATCTTGGGTTAAGTCCTGCACCTTTTGCAAAGCTTGCTTATCGATTAAGGGGCCAAGCTGCGCGCCCTGTTCCATCCCGTCGCCGACTTTTAATTTACTCATGGCCAGGCGGAGCTTTTCGGCGAATTCGTTATAGACATCGCGCTCCACCAATATCCTATTGGCGCAAACGCAGGTCTGGCCGTTGTTACGGAATTTGCTGGCAATCGCACCTGTTACAGCAGCGTCCAAATCAGCATCTTTAAAAATTATAAAAGGCGCATTGCCGCCCAATTCCAAGGACAGTTTTTTCAGCGTACTTGCCGATTGCTGCATCAGGATTTTGCCGACCTCGGTCGATCCCGTAAAGCTGACCTTTTTTACGATCGGGTTTTGCGTCAACTCTTTGCCCACCGCAACCGGATCATGGCTTGGCACTATATTCAAAACGCCTTTCGGCATCCCCGCCTGCAACGCCAATTCCGCAAGCGCCAAAGCCGATAGCGGCGTTTGTTCGGCAGGCTTTAAAACCACGGTGCATCCCGCCGCCAAGGCAGGCGCGCATTTGCGCGTAATCATCGCCGACGGAAAATTCCAAGGCGTGATCGCAGCGACCACCCCCACCGGCTGTTTCATCACCAAAATGCGCTGGCTTGGCTTGGCGCTTGGAATGATATCGCCGTAAACGCGCTTTGCTTCTTCGGCGTACCATTCGACGAAAGACGCGGCGTAAACGATTTCGCCCTGGGCTTCGGCCAGCGGCTTGCCCTGTTCTGCCGTCATAATCGCGGCAAGATCCGCCTGATGCTGGATCATCAAATCGAACCATTTGCGTAAAATTTTGGATCGTTCCTTGCCAGGCAGGGCTTGCCATGGCCCCAAAGCCGCCTGGGCCGAATCAATGGCTTTTTTTACTTCCGCAACGCCGCAATCCGCGACCTGCGCGATTTCTTTTCCTGTCGATGGGTTGTGCACGGCGAATGTTTGGGCCGCGCCGATCCATTGCCCATCAATAAAGGCTTGTGTTTTCAGTAAAGCAGGGTTGAGGCGCATTTTAATTCTCTTGTTCGGCCAGAGCGGAAAGCCCAAGGAAAGCCAAATTTTCCTGCATTATAATATAGGTTGGGATATCGGCAAGATAATCCTGGCGCGGCGGCTTATTTTCAAAATAGCTGCGGAAATCCGAAGCTTTCAGGAAATCCGCGATCTTTGGCAAAATCCCGCCCGCTAGGTAAACCCCGCCCCGCGCGCCCAAGGTCAAAGCGAGGTTCCCAGCAACACAGCCCAGAATCGCGCAGAAATATTCCATGACGCTTTTGCAGATCGCGCACTCCCCGGCGATGCCAAGCCGCGATATTTCCGCAGCATTCAGATTTTTTTCGTCCCCGCCGCGCAGCGCGCAAAGCGCGCGATACATGTTTTCAATTCCTTTGCCGGAAGCAAGATTTTCCGCCGATACATGCGCAAAGCCGTTTTGCTTCATATGGCGAATCATCGCCGCGATGTCTTCGTTTAGCGCAGGCGCGGTGATATGCCCGCCCTCTCCGCTGTTTGCGATCCAGCCGCCTTTTGCATCCGGCAGCAAATAGCCGACGCCAAGCCCCGTGCCGGGGCCGATCACGCCGATGGGCATGTTGGGTGTGGCTTGGCCTGCGCCGATTTGCACCAATTTATCTTGATGTATTAGAGGAACAGAGAGCGCCACAGCATGAAAATCATTGATAACTTTCAAGCGATCCAATGCCAAATCCGCCTGCAATTGCTTTTGCGAAAAAACCCAGGGCGAATTGGGAAAGACGATTTTGTCCTTAGTCACAGCAGAGCCGACCGCGAAAATTGCCCTTGCAGGTTTTAATCCAGCATGCCGCAAATAATCCAAGACGGCCTCGGTCAAATTTTCATAATCGGCTGTTTTTAAAACTTGGATTGCCGCTACCTGACCGTCCCGCCATACGCCGAACCGCGCATGCGTGCCGCCGATGTCGGAGAGGAGGATCATACGGTTTATGAAGCTGTCTTGGCTTGTTTACCGAAATCCCCGGCTACGACTTTAGGCATAAATAAATCGCCTGTGCGCACATACATTTCACGCCATTTTTCTAGCCGCTCCAGCATCAAATTGCGCAAAGGGGCTTCCGGCTGAATGACTTGCTTGACCGGAGGGGCAGTGCAAACCGTTTTTGGGTCCGATTTGGTTTGCGCGATTTTGGCGAGCCTTGCCGCGCCCAAAGATGGCCCAACGTCCGAGCCTTCGTGATAAGTCAAATTATGGCCCAGCACGCTGGCAAGCATCCGGCCCCAATAAGGCCAGCGGCGTCCGCCGCCAATCACCGATATCGCATCGATCTTTGCCCCGGTTTCCGTCAATACTTGCAACCCATCGGCAAAGGCAAACGCAACCCCTTCCATGATCGCGGTCACAATATCGCTGCGCGTCGTGGCGCTGGTAAGGCCGATGAAATTGCCGGTGGCATAAGGATT
>CAYRVJ010000154.1:0-3617 GCA_964427785.1 uncultured Alphaproteobacteria bacterium
AAAAGAATCGACCATAAAATGCAAATCGCGGAAAAGAATTTGCAAGACAGCAAGGTAAAATTCCTTTCCGAAATCAAGCCGCTGTCCGAAGAATTGGCGGGATCCATGGTCGACAAGCTGCTGCAAGATATCGACAGCAATGGCGGGGCGGGATTTAAAAAGGCTATCGGACAATAATAAAAAAAGA
Organism: uncultured Alphaproteobacteria bacterium; assembly: GCA_964427785.1. Taxonomy (GTDB): domain Bacteria; phylum Pseudomonadota; class Alphaproteobacteria; order SHNJ01; family SHNJ01; genus CAYRVJ01. Next base: position 188 of record CAYRVJ010000154.1, read on the forward strand.
GGCAGGAAAAATGGAACATAGTGAATTGCAAATTCAGCAGGAAACCGGGCATGCGTCCACGCCCATGCTGCAGGACGCGTCTTTTTGGGTCGCCTTGGCGATCGTAATTTTTATCGCGCTGACCTTTAAGACGGTGCGCCGCATGTTCATCGCCAAGACCGACGATTACGCGGCGCAAGTCAAAAAGCAGCTGCACGAGGCCAAATCGCTGCGCGCCGAGGCCGAAGCCTTGCTGCAGCAATATTCCAAGCAATTGGCCGAAGGCAAAAAGCAAGCCGACGAAATCGTCGCAAACGCCAAACGCGACGCCGAAACCATGGCGCAGCAAGGGCTGCAGGAATTGCGCGAATTGCTAAGCCGCCGCGAACAGCAGGCCGAAGCGCGCATTAGCCGCATGGAAAACGAGTTGCTGCAAGATATGCGGTCCAAAGCCACGGACATGGCCGTCGATGCCACGCAAAGACTTTTGCAAGAAATTTTGGACGCGCAGCGCCACGCGGTGCTGATCAGCCAAGCGATCAAGGAAATGCCAAAGCAAGTGCATTAACCCAGTAGGCGGATCATGCGCGCCGATTGACGGCGCAGGAAGCGGCGCTGGCCGCTCCCCCAGTGATACATGAATGTAAAAAGCGGGAAAGAAACGCCCGCTAAGGTTTTTTGAAAAGCCCCTTTCCCGGGGCTTTTTTATTTTCCGATTAGAATCTTAACAGCGTCGTTCAGCTGGCTCATGCGTTCATGGTCGTTGAACACGCCATATTGCGCATCGTTGTTGGAATCGGGATGGAAAATCCGCGCCAGAGCGCGGTAGCGCGATTTGATGGCGGCGGCAGTAGGATTTGCTTGCGGCGGAAATCCAAGCACATGCAGCGCATCGGCCCTGGTCTTGACGCCCTGCGGCAGCGGCGCAAAAGCCAGCAAGCGCATTAAATCCTGCAGCCTTTTTACCTCGGCCTCGGCCCTGTCCGCCTTGCGCTGCATCGCGTCCATGCGCTGATCGTTCAGCGCCAGATTGGCCCAGCCCTTTTCCAAGGACAAAGCCAGCCCCAGCGCCTTGCGGATGGTTTGCGCGTCGTATTGTCCCGGCACACGCAGCTGCAAGCGCGGCTTGCGCGGCATGGAACGCCCGGCGGATTTGCCGCCGCGTAACGTTACGATATCGCGGTCGCGCGGATCGGGATCGCCGGGATCGGGCTGAGCGCGAATGACGTCTTCGGGGATCAGCAACAGCACCGCACGCGCCAAATCGCCGATATTGATATTGTCGTTGACGCCGGAACGACCGCGCAGCAGCGATTCGATTTCCTGCCGGAAATGCGACGAGCAGGCGACGACATGAGATTTTTTATGGGGTTTGCGGCTGGCGGTTTTAGTCATAAGGCTTAGTAGCATTTTAAGAAAAATGGGGAAAGCGTATAGCGTAAAGGTGGCGACTTGTTTTAGGCTATCATAACCCGTCATTCCGGGCTTGACCCGGAATCCATAGGCTTTATCGGATTACAAAAACCGGGGTTATGGATCCCGGATCGCGGCGGCAACGCCGCCTTGTCCGGGATGACGAGGTGAGTGTCGCCATACTGATTGTTCGGAAAGAGGCAGCCTTGCCCTTATCTCCCCCTTGCCTTTTCCCGGATTTATGACTATAATATTACAAATTTATAACAATCATATCTTTTTAGGGGACGAATATGCCGCAACCATACAATAAAAACCAACCGCCTTTGGACGCGCCTTTGGAAGACGATGTCCGTAAAAAACTGGAAGCAGACTTCGATAAAGACGGCGCGGAATTGGCCAGGATTGCCGCGACCAAAGCGGCTACCGTCCGCAGCTCGCGCTAATTACTCCGCCGCAAGGCTTTGCGCGGATTTTGGTTTCCAGCGCAAGATCGGGTTTCTGGCCGCCAGGGTTTCATCGAGCCTTCTGCGTGGGGTGAATCTTGGCGCGGATTTGAAAAATTCCAGAACATCCTTGTCGGTTTTCGCCAAAAGCGCCTTTTGCCCCAAATGCCGCATCGTCGCGATGAATTGATCCAGCGCGCGTTTCGATTCGGTTTCGGTCGGCTCGATCAAAAACGCGCCATGCACCACAAGGGGAAAATACATCGTCATCGGGTGATAGCCTTCGTCGATCATCGCCTTTGCGATATCGAGCGTCGTTACCCCCGTGCCTTCTAGAAACTTGTCGCTGAACACAACTTCATGCATGCATGGCCCGTCATAGGGAAGGCTGTATAAATCCTTGAGGCTTGCCAGAATGTAATTGGCGTTCAAAACCGCGTCCTCGGCAACCTGCCGCAAGCCGTCGGCACCATGCGACAGGCAATAGGCCATGGCGCGCACGAACATGCCCATCTGCCCCCAATTGGCGCGGATGCGGCCAAAGGCGTTTTTGGCGTCGCCGCTTTTTTGTTCGATGCCTTGCCAGGATTTTCCGTCATGCACGATCCAAGGCAAAGGCGCATAAGGCGCAAGCGATTTAGACAAAACCACAGGGCCGGAACCCGGGCCGCCGCCGCCATGCGGCGTCGAGCAGGTTTTATGCAGATTGATATGCATGCAGTCGATGCCCAAATCGCCGGGACGAACCCGGCCGATCAGCGCGTTGTAATTCGCGCCGTCGCAATAAAAATAACCGCCCGCGTCATGGATCAATTTGGCGATTTCAATAATTTCGTTTTCGAAAAGCCCGCAAGTGTTCGGATTGGTCAGCATGATTGCCGCGACATCGGGGCCAAGTTTCGCCTTGAAAGCCGCCAAATCGACTCTTCCCCTTTCGGTTTGCGGAAAGGCGTCGACGGTAAAGCCGATCGCGGCCGCAGTCGCGGGGTTGGTTCCATGCGCCGCCTCTGGCACCAGCACGCGTTTCCTGTGTTGTTGGCCCTTGGCGTCGAGCGCCGCGCGAATCGCCAACATGCCGCACAGCTCGCCATGCGCGCCGGCGGCGGGGGACATAGCCACGGCATCCATGCCGGTCAAGGTTTTCAGCCAATGGGCAAGCGTTCCGATCAGCTCCAGCGCACCCTGCACCGTCGATTGCGGCTGCATCGGGTGAATGTCGCCGAACCCAGCAAGCCGCGCCATTTTTTCGTTCAGCCGCGGATTATGTTTCATGGTGCAGGACCCAAGCGGATAAAGGCCAGAGTCGATCGCATAATTTTTCTGGCTAAGACGGGTGTAATGCCGCACCGCTTCTGGTTCGCTTAAGCATGGCAGGCCGATATGGCCTTGCCTGGCGCAATCGCCAAGCCGGGATTTCACTTTCGGCGCATCGGGCAGATCGACGCCGGAACGGCCAGGGGTGTCGAGTTCGAAAATCAAGGGTTCTTCTTGCTGCAAGCCCTTGTTGCCGCTTGCGGTTTGCGCATTGCCACCAAGGGCGCTTTCAGGCCTGGTATTGCGTCCGACGTTCAGCATTATAAAATCTCCGTCAA
>CAYRVJ010000155.1:0-3616 GCA_964427785.1 uncultured Alphaproteobacteria bacterium
ATTACCGCTTAACCACAGCAGAGATATTGTATCACCTGCCCGATTATCCCGAATTACTGCAAGCTTTCATCTGGCAAGATTTAGACATCGCGCCAAAATTTCCGATCCTGGCGAAATTCCTGAAATTTTGGGAAAAGAATCTTGATGGCAGGCTTCATTCCGTGAAAGTCAGCTCTTGCGGCTTAATCCGCCCGGCGGAATTCCGCTATGCGGGCGCGCTGGTCACTATTCACTAATCAGGTTTTCAATCCAACGGGCGGTCAATTTTTCTTGCGCGCTGTTCTGTCCCAGCCTGTCGTTCAGGCATTTCCAATCCACCTTATCCAACTCTTGATCTTGGTTAACGCAGGAAAACACAATTTCCTCCTTACCCGTCACGGGATCAATGTGGCGCTGGATGCATTGCGCGCAAATTTCCTTCATCATACATTGCATCGGCGAATTTATCGAACCGATGGCGAAGTGGCCGGATTTTAAATACGGCTTTAGTTCCTTATGCCTTGCCGAGGCGACAGCAGCCATCATGCGGTCGGAGCCGATGCAAATCAGGCGTGATGCATCAACCAACAAATCTTTGTGCTGCAGCATAGCCGCGACAACATTGCCGACGAAGCTGCGGTCGCCCTTTCTTTGCGCAACAAACCCCGGACCTTCGTCGCAGCACCACACCACGACATCGCTTGCGGCTTCGATCTGCTCCGGCTTAAACCTGCTGGACGCGGTTTTATAGCCCGCGAAATAAACAACCTTATTGCTTCTTGCTTTCAACGCCTGGCCGATGGAAAACAGCACCGCGTTGCCAAGCCCGCCGCCGACCAAAAGCACGGTTTCGTTTTGCGGCAGCTCGGTCGCCTGGCCGGTCGGCCCCATCAACACCACCGGATCGCCGCTTTTCAAGCCAGCTGCCAACGACGATGATCCGCCCATTTCCAGAACGATGGTGGAAACCAGGCCTTTGTCCTTGTCTACCCACGCGCCGGTCATCGCTAAGCCTTCCATGGCGAGGCTTGTGCCGTTTTTATGGCCCGCCAGGCTTTCAAAATTTTGCAGGCGGAAAAACTGCCCCGGCTGGAAGGCCGCCGCCGCAAAAGGCGCATGGATAACGATTTCGATGATTTGCGGGGTCAACCGGATAACGTCTTTTATCTTGGCATTTAGGCCAAGGCGCATTTTTTCCCGCAAGCTTTGCGTGTCAACGGCGCTGGCCGGCAAGGATTGCAAGGATTGGGTTATAAGCGGATAACCCCGCTTGGCCGAGGCCATAGCCTTGACCACATTGCCCGAAAAGCTGGGGTGCAGATCGCCGAAAAAACTGATCTTGCGGCCATCTTGCCTGTAATGCAAAAAAATATGCGCCTGATCCGGCTTGGCGCTGCGTTCCGGACGCAAAATATGCCCTTTCTCGTCCAGCGCCGCGAAAAACTTTCCGTCCATGACAATCCCAGCTTGCCCTTCGCGCGCCAAAACGGTGTTCGGCTGCGTTCCCGCCGCGATCAAAATGCTTTTGGCAGGTATATTGACATGCGCACCGTCGCTGCCGAGCATATCGATGCTTTGCGCCCAGCCGGAATCGTCACAATTGATTTTTTGCGGCGTCAGATGGTCGGCGAAAAAAATGCCTTCTTGCATCGCTTTGCCGACTTCTTCGTGATTCAAGCTATAGCTGGGCGATTCGATAAAATCCCGCCGATAAGCGATGGTGACGCCGCCCCATTCCCGCAGTAACTTCAATTCCGCCATCGGATCACCCGATTGCCGCGCCGTCCTTAGCGCCTTGGCATGGCGGATAAATTCGTCGGCGATTTCCTTGTCTTGGCCGTCCCATGCGGCAACGGGATTTTGCTCCATCCGGCTTAGGAATTTTTCCACCTGCAAGGGATAATAGGCCAAAGCCTCGGTCGCCGTATCCAGCGCGGTCAAACCGCCGCCGATAACGACGACAGGCAGGCGCAGTTGCAAATTGGCCAAGGAATCCACCTTGGCCGCGCCTGTCAATTGCAGCGACATCAAGAAATCGGACGCGGCGCGAACGCCTTTTGCCAAATTGCCGGGAACATCCAAAATCGTTGGCTTGCCCGCACCCATGCACAGCGCGATATGGTCGAAGCCTAGGGAAAAAGCCTGATCCACGGTAATCGTCCCGCCAAAACGCGTTCCACCGTAAAGATCAAAACCGGACCGGCGCTGTAAAAGCAGGCGGATGATTTTAAGAAAATTCTTATCCCAGCGCACGGTGATACCATATTCGGCGACGCCGCCGAATCCAGCCATGATCCTGCGATCCAAATCTTCCCATAATTCCTTGGCATCGCAGATGGGGGCAAAGGGGATTTGCAAAGGCTCGATCTTTAGCCCGTCGATCATGCAGACATAATGACCGTCATTCATCAAGTGATGCGCCAAAGTAAATCCCGCTGGCCCCGCCCCGACGATTAAAATCTTGCGACCGGTCTCTATGCGCGGCAGGGGCCGCACAAAATTCAAAGGATTCCAACGCGTCAAAAGGGAGTAAATCTCAAACCCCCAAGGCAGAGACAAAACATCGCGCAGAGTGCGTGTTTCGATCTGCGGAATATCGACAGGCTCTTGTTTTTGGAAAATGCAGGATTTCATGCAATCGTTGCAGATGCGGTGGCCCGTCGCCGCCAGCATAGGATTGTCGACAATGGCCGTCGCCAAGGCGCCGATCAGAAGCCCTTGCGATTTTAAAAGATTCATTTCCGATATTTTTTCATCCAACGGACATCCGGCAAGCTCCACGCCATGCACCGATTTCTGAAACGCGCCGCCGCCTTTTTCACGCAGCCCTTTGGAACAGCTGTCCTTGCCCTGCTTGTGGCACCAAATGCAATAATGCGCCTGATCCAAGGCGAATTCCAAATCGCACCCCTGATCGGTCAGCCCAAAGCCCCGGCGCGGATGCAAATCGTCCTTTTTCGCGCGCAGCACGCGGTATCCGTCGCGCAGCTCTATGTCTAGGTCCAAAAGATTTTGTGGGTCGATTTTTTTAGGCAAGCGGAATAGCGCGTCGTTTTGATGAAGCTTTTTCCCCGCTTCGCTCAAAACCGCCCAGGCGGCATAGCGTTCGGCAAGATCAAGTTCTTGCTTATGACTTTCCGGTTCCGCCAGCCATTGCATAACTTTTTCGGCGAATAAAAGGCAGGAAAACTTTGACCCAATAAAGGCTTCTAGCTGCCGCCGCAAATCCACGCCGTCGAATTTTTCGGCATCTAAAGCCGCGATTTTTTTAACCGCCTGTCTTTGCACAAAGTTTCTTTTGCAAGCGAAGATCGGCGACAATATGTTGTGCTTGACGCGCAGCAAATCCACTTGCGGCTCGATGGAAAAAAGCGATGCGATGAAATCTTCGGCATAGGGTGCAAGGTCAAGGATCAAGTTCGATTCATCCAAGCCGGAAACACCCTGTCCCCGCGCGGCCAAGAATCTGGCATATAGCGCCGCATCCCGCGCCGCCAGCTGGTCGCAGAAAATGCCGTCCAATGCGATAAGCCCTTCGCGCGAATGAAGATCCGAAAAGCCGAGCCCGAAGGGAAGCGATAATTCCATACCGAAGTTGTATCGTTTTTTTCCAAATTTACAATTCGATTTGTCATAT
>CAYRVJ010000156.1:0-3604 GCA_964427785.1 uncultured Alphaproteobacteria bacterium
TCGATGATAGAACGGACATAAGGCCGAACGACGGGGCTTGTCAAGAGCACAGGCAATTCGCCCATCATGGCAAAACGGTCGAAATTGCCCCTGACGTCGCCGATGAATTGCTGCAGGCGGCTTGGCGGCATCGCCAATTGTTTGTCCTCGCCCTGGCCGATCAGGGATTCGCTGAAGCTTTGTTCCCATTCCGGGGAAAGGGTTACGATCGGCACGACGCCGTTGACGTTCAAATTCGCCTCGCATAATTGCCGCGCCAGACGCTGACGTACAGTCTCGGTGATTTGCATTACGTTGCGCGTATTGCCTGTCGCTTCGGCGATGCCTTCCAATATTGTAGGCAAATCGCGGATGCTGACTCTTTCGGAGAGCAGCGATTGCAGCACGCGCTGGATGCCCGCAACCGATATTTTCGACGGGATGATTTCGGCGACCAGCTTTTGTTGTTCCTTGTCCAGCTCGTCCAGCAGCTTTTGCGTTTCGGTGAACGACAAAAGCTCGGGCATGAAATCCTTGACCACTTCGGTCAAATGGGTTGTTAAAACCGTCGCGGGATCGACCACGGTATAGTTCTTGAACTGCGCCTCTTCTTTTAAATTTTCGGCAACCCACATGGCGGGCAGGCCGAAGGTCGGCTCTGTGGTGGCTTCCCCGGCCAGAGAAATGGTTTCGCCGCGCGGATCCATTACCAGCAGCATATTGGGGCGCACATCGCCCCGGCCCGCTTCGATTTCCTTGATGCGTAGAACATAGGTATTTGCCGGAAGCTGCAAATTGTCTTGAATGCGCACCGACGGCAGAACGAATCCCATTTCCGAAGCCATCTGGCGGCGCAGCGCCTTGATCTGATCGGTCAGCACCACGCCGCGCTCTTTGTTGATCAGGCTCAAAAGCCCATAGCCAAGCTCCAGACGAATCAAATCAATTTGCAAGGACGCGGCGATGGGCTGCTCGGCCAGCGGCGGATTGGCGGCTTGCTGGGCTTGTTCTTGCGCCTCGGCCACCGCCGTATCCTGTTTGCGGGCGATAAGCCAGGCCAGAGTGCCACAACAGCTGCCCAGCAGCATGAATGGCAAAAATGGAATCCCGGGCAGCAACGCCATAGCGATCATCAGGAATCCGCTCATGCCTAAGGCGCTGGGATATCCGCCCAATTGCGAAAACAACGCCTTTTCGGCGGAACCGGTCGATCCGCCGCCTTTGGTGACTAAAAGGCCGGCGGCGGTGGAAACGATCAGCGCGGGTATTTGCGTCACCAAGCCGTCGCCGACGGTCAGCGTGGTATAGTTTTTTGTGGCTTCATCCAGCGAAACGCCCATTTGCGCCGTGCCGATGACGATGCCGCCGACAACATTGATGATCGTAATAATAAGGCCCGCGATGGCGTCGCCGCGCACGAATTTGGCGGCGCCGTCCATGGATCCGAAAAACGTGCTTTCGCCTTCCAGCTCTTTTCTTTTAGCGCGGGCTTCCGCTTCGTTGATAAGTCCCGAAGATAAATCCGCGTCGATTGACATTTGTTTTCCGGGCATGGCGTCCAACATGAAACGCGCGGAAACCTCGGCTATACGGCCGGAACCTTTGGTGATGACGACGAAATTGACCAACACCAGGATGGAAAAGACGATAATGCCGATGACGAAATTTCCGCCCATGACAAAATTTCCAAAGGCTTCGATCACGTGCCCGGCGGCATCCGGGCCTTCATGGCCGTGCGCAAGAATAAGCCGGGTGGATGCCAGGTTCAAAGACAGCCGCAGCAATGTCGATACCAGCAAAACGGTCGGGAACGAGCTGAAATCCAAGGGTTTATCTATGAACAGCACCGTCATCAGGATCAAGACGGAAAAGCCAAAGGAAAAAGCCAGCATGATATCCAAAAGCCAGGTAGGCAACGGAATAATCAAAACCGCAAGGATGGAAATAATGCCGAACGCCAGCGCGATATCGCCGCGCTTGAACAGCTTGTTCATCCAATCAGCAGGGGCGACGGGGGCGGGGGCTGTTGCCATCAGGAATTTTTATCCGGGGGTAAATAATAAGAAAACAGAATAAATCTACAGGCTCGACGCTCTGCCGCCTACAGGCTCGTCATCGTGATCCAACGAGCCGACCGGAACGCCTTCGTCGGCATAGGCCTTCAGCTTGTTGCGCAGCGTGCGAATGGATATGCCTAAAATATTGGCGGCATGGGTGCGGTTGCCCAAACAATGATTCAGCGTATCCAGAATCAGGCTTTTTTCCACCTCGGCCATGGTTTTTCCGACCATTCCGGCGGTGTTGCCAGCTTGGGAGGCATTAGGTCCGGCGTCGGCGCCGGCTTCGCTGGCAGGGGCGGAAAATCCGGTATTCAGCATAATGGCCTCTGGCCCGATTTTCGACCCATTGGCCATCAGGACCGCGCGGTGCAGGGTGTTTTCCAGCTCGCGCACATTGCCTTTCCATATGTGCGATACCAATTTCTGTCTGGCTTCGTCGCTAAGGGGCCGCACCGGGACTTCGTTGCTTGTGGAATATTTTTTGATGAAATGCTGGGCCAGCAATTCGATGTCGTTCGGCCTTTCGCGCAAGGCGGGCAGGCGGATATTGACGACGTTCAGGCGGAAATATAAATCCTCGCGGAACTTGCCTTGGCGGACGTCTTTTTCCAAATTGCGGTTGGTGGTTGCGATAATGCGGATATTGACCTTGACCGGGGTCGTGCCGCCGACGCGGTCGATCACCCTTTCTTGGATAGCGCGCAAAAGTTTGGCTTGCAAATTAAGCTGCATTTCGCTGATTTCATCCAGCAAAAGCGTGCCACCATTGGCTTCTTCGAATTTTCCGATCCTGCGGGCGACGGCGCCGGTGAAGGCGCCTTTTTCATGGCCGAACAATTCCGATTCCAAAAGATTTTCCGGGATCGCGGCGCAGTTAAGCGATACGAATTTTTCTTTCGCGCGTTTGCTTTTGCCGTGGATATACCGCGCCATGACTTCCTTGCCGGTTCCGGATTCGCCGGAAATCAAAACGCTGGCCTCGCTGGACGCGATTTGATCGACCAGGGCTACGGTGCGGGCCATGACCGGGTCGCGGAAAATAAAGCTGCTGGTTTCTTCGGTTGCGGCCTCTAGGATCGCGGCGATCAATTTCGGATCGGCGGGAAGCGGGACATATTCCTTCGCCCCGGACTTGATGGCTTGCACCGCGCCGCTGGCGTCCGTGCCGATGCCGCAAGCGACAACGGGCAGGTGGATGCGTTCTTCGGTCAGAGAGTGTACCAGCTTGCTGATATTCAGCTTGACGTCGATCATGATCAGGTCGGCGCCTTGGCCGGAACGCAGCGCGTTCAATGCGGCGTCAATATCCTCGACATGGGCCACTTTGGCGCCGCGCTCCAGGGCGATCTTACCGGCGGCGGACATATTGCCGTCCAATGTGCCTATGATTAAAACTCGCATTTTCTACTCCTTCAAATCGTTTCTTCTTGTCAGTTGAAATACTGGATCCGTTTTGCCGGGGGCAATACGGTGTTGATCATCATTTCCAAGCGGCGCGGATTTTCTTTGCGCATGATCGAACTTGCGCCGGTCATATAAAGCGTGTTGATCAGCTCTTCTTCGCT
>CAYRVJ010000157.1:0-3591 GCA_964427785.1 uncultured Alphaproteobacteria bacterium
CGGCGATGCCGTTCGCGGTATAAATCCGCAAGCGCACCGAACCGCCGGTGATCGGGGAAAGCCCCAAATTCTGGCTAAAAGAAAAACCGATGAAAGACGCCAAGAAAACCTTGGATGCCTTGACCTTTTTTTGCAAATAGACCAGCGCCGAGAAATCATACCCCGCCAGAACCGCATAAGATAAAATCGTAAAGCCGATCGCGATATAGATATTGGCCAGGCGGATATTGTCAAAGGCGGCGATAAAATCGGCAAGACTATGCTTGCTTAAATGGTTGTATAAAAGCCATCCTGCAGCGCAAAAAAGGCACAGCGCCAGAAACGGCCAAATCCAGGAAATGAGGCCTTTCCCAAGGTTTAAGCCAAAGCTTTTTTCTGTGTTTTCTGCCATGAAATATTAATAGAAATTAAGCAATTGATGATAAGATGTTGTTCAAGGGCGGCAGGCTAATTTATACTCGCTTGGTATAATGTTCAACCCGGTCACAAGACTTCATAAACAATGTCACAATCTTATACCAGCTTAAATTTCAATCTTGGCGAATCCGTCGACATGCTCCGTGACATGGTGCAGGCTTTCGCGTCAGAAAATATCGCACCCATCGCCGCCGAAGTAGATCATAAAAATGAATTCCCAAGGCATTTATGGCCGGAATTCGGAAAATTGGGGTTGCTCGGCATTACGGTTCCAGAAGAATATGGCGGCGCGGGCATGGGGTATTTGGCACATGTCATCGCGATGGAAGAAATCAGCCGCGCTTCGGCGTCGGTGGGTTTAAGCTATGGCGCGCATTCCAATTTATGCGTCAACCAAATCAACTTGAACGGCAGTGACGCGCAAAAAAGAAAATATCTGCCCAAGCTGATTTCCGGCGAACATGTCGGGGCGCTGGCCATGTCTGAAACCGGTGCCGGATCCGATGTCGTCGGCATGAAATGCAGGGCCGACAAAAAGGGCGATCGCTATGTATTGAACGGCAATAAAATGTGGATCACCAATGGCCCTGATGCCGAAGTGCTGGTGGTATACGCGAAAACCGACGCCAATGCGGGGTCTAAGGGCATAACCGCCTTTTTAGTTGAAAAGAGCATGAAAGGTTTTTCGACCGCGCAAAAACTCGACAAGCTCGGCATGCGCGGATCGAATACTTGCGAGCTTGTGTTCGTCGATTGCGAAGTCCCTGCAGAAAATGTCTTGGGTAAAGAAGGCGAAGGGGTAAAAGTCCTGATGAGCGGCCTGGATTACGAGCGGGTGGTGTTGTCGGCCGGGCCTTTGGGTATTATGCGCGCTTGTATGGACGTGGTTGTGCCCTATGTCACGCAAAGAGAGCAATTCGGCAAAAAAATCGGCGAATTTCAGTTAATGCAAGGAAAATTGGCCGATATGTATGCCACGATGCAGGCGGCTACGGCCTATGTCTATGCTGTGGCGCAAGCCTGCGACCGCAAAGAAACTTCGCGCAAAGACGCCGCATCTGTGATATTATATGCTGCGGAGAAGGCTACATGGATGGCGCTAGAAGCCATACAATGCCTTGGCGGCAACGGGTATATTAACGAATACCCCACAGGCAGGCTGTGGCGCGATGCCAAGCTTTACGAAATAGGCGCCGGAACGTCGGAAATTCGACGGATGCTGATTGGCCGGGAAATTTTCCAAAGCGCCAGCTAATGAAAAGAGGAAGCCATGCGTAAAATATTTTTCCCTCTGTCTTTTTTTGCCGCAGTTATATTGTCGGGCCATGCCTTCGCGCAATCCCAACCGGTCTGGAGCCACGATTATTCCCCGTCAAATCAGGCGTCCAAGCCCGGCTATTCTCCGCCGCCTATGGCACAAGCCTCCCCTGTATTCATGCCCCCACGTGCGGCGCAAAGGCCTCAGCCGCGCTCCAACCAACTGCGCGATCCCGGTGCCGCATGGGCAAGGCAATGGGGACCGATCCAGGATCTTACCGGCATTAGTTCCGGAACAGCGCGCAATTTTATTCAAGGCGTGCGTCAAAGATACATCGAAGACAGCAAAACCGTGCTGGGTAACGCCCGCGACTGGGCCGTTATTCTGGGAGATAGCGGCTTGGTCGGCAGCGTAACCGAAAGCACCGGCGATTGGTTCGGCTATGTCACAGACGATATCCCGGCCGCCCTTGGATCTGGCGTAATGGGCAGCAGCCTGATGGGCGGCAGCGGCGGTTTCAACTATTTCCCTTCTTATCCCAGCGAATAATCAAAAGGCGGTGTTCCATGTCTCGTCCGGTATTTATCGCATCCGCGATGCGCACCGCCCTGGGCGGCTTTCAAGGCGCGCTTTCCCCTTTGACGGCGCCGCAATTGGGCAGTTATGCGCTAAAGGCCGCGATAGAAAAATCTTCCATTAAGGCCGGAGATATAAACGAGGTTTTTATGGGTTGCGTCCTGCCCGCAGGGTTGGGCCAGGCGCCAGCGCGCCAGGCCTCCTTGGGTGCGGGGATACCGGATTCGGTTGGTTGTACCACCGTCAATAAAGTTTGCGGATCGGGGATGAAGACGGTGATGTTGGCCTATGATTCCATCCTTGCCGGGCATAATCAAATCGTTGCGGCTGGCGGCATGGAAAGCATGTCGAATGCGCCGTATTTGCTGGATAAGGCGCGCGGTGGGCTGCGATTGGGTCATGGCAAGGTTTGCGATCATATGTTTCTTGACGGTTTAGAGGATGCCTATGATCGGGGCAGGCTGATGGGCAGTTTTGCCGAAGATACGGCGCAGCATTACCAGTTCACCAGACAACAGCAAGACGCCTTTGCCCTACGTTCGCTGGATCGCGCGCAGAAGGCAGAATCCGCCTTCTCCCGAGAAATCGTGCCGATTGTCCTGGACGGTAAAAAAGAAAAAAACACGATAGCGAATGACGAGCAGCCGAAAACTGCCAGGCCCGATAAGATCCCAACCCTAAAGCCAGCTTTTCGCGAGGGCGGCACCGTAACCGCCGCCAATTCCAGCTCTATTTCCGACGGCGCTGCTGCTCTGATCGTAATGAGCGAGGCCGCCATGCAAAAATCGGGCGGAAAGCCCATGGCGCGGATTGTGGCCCATGCCAGCCATGCGCAGGCGCCGGCCTGGTTTACCACGGCGCCGGTTTTCGCCATACGTAAAGCCGCAGAAAGGGCCGGATGGGATATAAAGGACGTCGATATATTCGAAATCAACGAGGCCTTTGCCGTCGTGACCATGGCTGCTGAAAAAGAATTGGGATTGCCTGCCGAAAAAGTCAATATACGCGGCGGTGCTTGCGCCCTGGGCCATCCTATCGGCGCATCGGGCGCTAGGATTCTTGTGACCTTAATTCATGCGCTGCAAGACGGCGGATTGAAACGGGGAATCGCCTCGCTTTGTATCGGCGGCGGCGAAGCGGTCGCTATGGCCGTTGAAATCTAGCTTGCGTTTACGGCAGATCTGCGCCGCCTTCGCTGGCCCCGCCATCTATCGTGTTTTCATCTGTTTCATCTTCACCTCCGCCTACCCCGATTCCAGGGTTGGCGACTGGCAGTATGACACGGGTCAGCTTTTTGGTTGCCGGATTCCAGTTAAATCGGTCTGTGGTAAGATATCCGC
>CAYRVJ010000158.1:0-3578 GCA_964427785.1 uncultured Alphaproteobacteria bacterium
CAGAATGTGAACTTATTCGTTCAAACTAAGACTCATCCTGAGCGTGTCGAAGGATGGGAGACGAGTAGCGTTTTTGCGGTTCATGGTTCGACAAGCTCACCATGAGCCTGTGGTCTTGGTCTTTAATCAGCTATATTTCTTCTTGGCGATTTCGAGCGTTTGTTTCAGCTGCTGGCCGACCGCGCCGCCATCGCCTTTCATTTTCTGGTGCACCACGACATGCATCACGTCGATATGCGCCTTGATGATTTGCAGCTGCTGCTCGTTGGCTTTTTCCAAGTAATCGGTAAAGTCGAATAAAGACGTGGCGAATTCCGTCAAAAGCGGATAGCCAAAACTGGACCCTTGGCCCCGAATATCATGGGTAAGACGGTTGATCTTGCGAAGATGGACTGCTTGATCGCTGTCCGCAAGTTTGCAGGATTCAAATGCGGATTCCAATTCCGCGACTTCGTCAATGGCCTGGCCGCCGTAATCCGCCGCAATTTCTTCTACCCGTTTTTCCGCCTTGGCGAGAATATCCGGATTGATGCTGCCGGTCTTGCCGTGCGAACCGCCAACTTTTTCCCGCAGGCGGTTCGGCATATAAACCGTCTTGGCCTTTTTCTGTTTTTTCGGGTCGATGATGGACATGGATTAATTCTCGTCTTTCTTTTCGCTGATTCTGCGGTCGGGGAAATCGATATGGACCTTCCTGCGCCGACGGTCCGGCCCGGTATAAGATTCATGCACGATAAACGGCCTGGGACGGTCGATCACGGTCAGCAAATGATCGACCAGAGTTTTGACGGAAATGGGCTTGGCCAAAAATTCGGTAATGCCGGTATCCCGCGCCTTGAAAATCCGGGGCTGGTCGCTGAACCCTGTCAGCATGATGAAAGGCACATAGCGTATGGATTCGTTTTTATGCTGGCGGACCCATTGCAGGAATTCAAGCCCAGTTACGGGGTCCATCATCCAATCCGATATTACAATATCGAAAAACAAAGCCTCGTCATATTGGCTTTTTTGCGATCCGGGCTCCATCAACTTCATCGCCTGCGCCCCGTCCTGGGCGTTGGTGACGCGGCCAACGCCGATTTCCTTGAGAATTTCAGTTACAAGGCCGCGCATGGAGCGGCTGTCGTCCACGACAAGTATATGTAGATTGTCCAACTTATAGTGGCTGGAGATGTTTTTTTTGGTTGGCGATTGCATTGCGGCCCATTGCCAGGTTGAATTTAAACTAACCGGGTATGCCATTAAACTACGGATATTACAAGATATTTGTAAACAACTTATACCGAACGTATGGTTTTCCGTTCGGCAAAATGACGCAAAGCGTCGAGCCTGCTGGGCTGAAGGCCATAAGGTCCTAGGCGTTCGAATAAGCCTAATTTGAAAAACATTGACGACACATCCTTGGAAAGATTAACAAAATAGACCTCTTTGTTTTGCTCTTGCGTCTGGCCAATGATGGTTTCAATCGCCAGGGTGGATGTGGTGTCGATATATTGGACCGCAAGAAAATCGAATAAAATCGCCTCATAGGCATGAATAACCCCAAAGGCCCGTATCATCCTGCTGGCCGCGCCGAAGCTTAGCGGCCCGCTTGGTTGAAATAAAATTATTTTGTTTTCAAGGGCGGATAAGACGCTTTTTTCCTCTGGCGACAATTCCGGCGAATTTGCGTGCAGGGGCTTTAGGCGCATTTCCGAAAGCTGCAGATCCGCAAGTTCTTTGACCAAGGCCAGCGACGCTAGAACCATTCCCACAATGACGGCGGCGATAAGGTCTACGAACACGGTCAAAAAAACCACCACCAGCATGAAAAAGACGCTGGATTTTGGCGCGGTTTTGAACCGCTTGATAAAATCCCAATCAATGATGTCAAAACCGACTTTCAATAATATGCCGCCCAGAACCGCGTGCGGGATCATTTGCGCGAGAGGTGCAAGCCCCAGCAAGACGCTTAAAAGCAGCAGCGCGTGAATCGCCCCTGATAATGGCGTTCGCCCGCCGGCACGGATATTGACGCTGGTGCGCATCATCGCGCCGGATCCGGCTATGCCGCCAAAAAGCCCCGCTAGGATGTTGCCTATGCCTTGCCCGACCAGCTCCTTATCCGGCTTGTGATAGATACGGGTCATGGTGTCGGCCACGGTCGCGGTCATCAGGCTGTCGATGCCGCATAGGCAGGCTAACATCAGGGCAGGAAGAATCATTCGCACTAGATCTTCCAGCGTTATGCCCGGCAAATGCGGATTCGGCAAGGATTGCGGGATCTGACCTATACGAGGAGCCTCAGGAAAAAGCAAGATGCCTAGGATCGTGCCGATAATCAGCGCAATCAAGGGCGGCGGTACGATACGCCTAATTTTGGCCGGAGAAAAGATCACGATAGCCAGGCTGATAAGTCCAAGCGCCAGCGCGTCGGCGTTCGGATGCAGAAAATGTTGCGGCAGGTTCCGAATGGCGCCAAACATATCGGCAAAGCTGGCATAACCTAAAATGGTGTCAAGCTGCAGCGTTATGATGATTATGCCGACGCCGCTCATAAAGCCGGAAATGACGGAATAGGGCACAAGGCTGATATATTTCCCAAGTTTAAGCCAGCCCGCAATCACAAGAAAAAAACCGCCCAAAATGACGGCGGCAAAGCATAAATCCGGCCTGTCCGGAAATTGCAGCACGATGCCTGCCATCACCACGGTCATCGGCCCGTTCGGGCCTGAAATTTGCGACGGGGCGCCGCCGAACAGCGCCGCGAAAAAGCCAAGCAATATAGCGGAGTAAAGCCCAGCGGCAGCGCCAAGCCCGGACGCGATGCCGAAGGCCAGCGACAGCGGCAAGGCGACGATGGCGGCTGTCAGCCCGCCCATAAAATCGCCTTTCAGGTTTTTGAGGTGAAGATTATAGAACAGGAAATCCAAAGTTTTTGTCATGCCAACAGAATGGGGCTTGATAAGAAAAATGCAAATTTTCCATGTATTGCAGCATGCGAATTTTATTGCCAGTCATCTTTTAATCACTAATTCAAAGGCCCGAACGCCAGGAATGGGTTTCTTGCTGAAAGCCGATTTTGCATATGCTAAGCTTTAAGCTTCGCACTCATAAATCTTTAGTCAATTTGCTGTAAAATCATAAGCAAGGTTGAACGATGAGCCAAAGACAAATACTTATTTTCGACACCACCATGCGCGACGGCGAACAATCGCCCGGCGCGGCCATGAGCTTGAACGACAAGTTACGCATCGCAGCGCTGCTCGAAGAAATGGGCGTCGATATTATCGAGGCCGGTTTCCCCATCGCCAGCAACGGCGATTTCCTCGCGGTGCAGGCCGTGGCAGGCACGGTCAAGAACGCGATAGTTTGCGCCTTGGCGCGCGCCAGTAAAAAGGACATCGACCGCGCCGCCGAGGCGTTAAAGCCCGCCAAGCGCGCGCGGATTCACACATTCATCGCGACATCGCCCTTGCATATGCAATACAAGCTTAATATGACGCCGGATCAAGTTTTGGAGGCGATCCGCGATTCCGTCGGCCATGCGCGCAATCTTTGCGACAATGTGGAATGGAGCTGCGAGGATGGCGGCAGAT
>CAYRVJ010000159.1:0-3554 GCA_964427785.1 uncultured Alphaproteobacteria bacterium
CCCTTCTTTCCAGCCGGACGACGCTTTTGCCCTTTAGCCGTTCCGCCAGGCCTTTCGGCAGCGGAAAGCGCAAATCTTGGCGGCGGCATTGCGCCTGCGCGATTTTTTGCCCCGCCATAATCTTGGCAAGGCCTTGCATGGTGGTTTCGACTTCGGGCAGTTCAGGCATAAAGCAGGGTACAGGGGTAAGGGGTTAGGGGTTAGGAGAAATATAGATTAACTTTGCGCTATACGCTATACGCTATACGCTATGATCAAAACCAGCCCCTTTGGATTCCGCGACATTCCCGCCGGTGAAAAAAGCGCCAAGGTACGCGGCGTGTTTCAGCGCGTGGCGCAGAAATACGATCTGATGAACGATCTGATGAGCTTTGGCGCGCATCATCTATGGAAAAACCAGCTGATCGAAATGCTGACCCCATGCGACGGGAAAACCCTGCTTGATGTCGCGGGCGGGACCGGCGATATCGCCGCGCGGTTTCTGGCCAAGGGCGGCAAAAGCGCGGTTGTCGCCGATCCCAGTTCCGGGATGATGGCGGTGGGCAAGACCAAACATAAAAACCTGCCGATCGAATGGATCGAGGCGCCGGCGGAAAACCTGCCCTTGCCGGATGGAGAAATTGAAAATTACACGATTTCTTTCGGGCTTCGTAATGTCACCGATATCAACGCCGCGCTCGGCGAGGCGCATCGCGTATTAGGGCCGGGCGGGCGGTTTTTATGCCTGGAATTTTCAAAGCCGGTTTTGCCGATGCTGGAAAAAGCCTATGACCTTTATTCTTTCCGCGTCATACCCTGGCTGGGGGAAAAGGTGGCGAATGACCGCGATTCCTATCAATATCTGGTCGAATCCATCCGGCGTTTTCCGGCGCAAAAGCAGTTGGAGCGAAAAATGACCGATGCCGGATTCGCCTGCGTCCGCCATATTAATTTGACCGGCGGCATTTGCGCGATCCATGAGGGGTATAAGATATAGGGTATAGGGTATAGGGTATAGGGTATAGGAATAGGAATAGCGTCACGCCGGGGCCGGAATTTTTTTCGTCATCCCGGCGAAAGCGACAAATCTTCAACCCCTTACCCCCTAACCCCTTCCTTAGGCTATCGACTATCGCCTATCGACCCCTTATAATATGGCCATGCAGGGCAAAAACATTCTTCTTATCATCGCGGGCGGGATTGCGGCGTATAAATCGCTCGATCTGATCCGCCGCCTGCGCGAGCGCGGCGTGAATGTGAATTGCGTCCTGACCAAGGGCGGGGCGGAGTTTATTACTCCGCTTGCGGTTTCGGCGCTGTCGGGTAAGCCCACTTATAGCGAGCTATTCTCTTTAAAAGACGAAGTCGAAATGGGCCATATTCGCTTGGCGCGCGAAGCGGATTTGATCGTGGTTGCGCCCGCGACGGCGGAATTTATGGCGCGGCTTGTTCAGGGGCGCGCCGATGATCTGGCTTCGACGACTCTGCTCGCCGCGAACAAACCGATTCTGCTGTGCCCTTCGATGAACAAGGAAATGTGGGCCAACGCCGCAACCCAAGACAATGTAAACATCCTGGAATCGCGCGGGCTTTATCGTCTTGGGCCGGATGCGGGGGATCTCGCTTGCGGCGAGGTCGGCGATGGCCGCATGGCAGAGGCGGATGCGATTGCAGCCTGGGCCGAAGATTTTTTCACATTGCAAAACAGGCTTAAAGGTAAAAAAATTCTGGTGACCGCCGGCGCAACGCGCGAGCGGATTGATCCGGTGCGTTTTATCAGCAATTTTTCATCCGGAAAACAAGGCCATGCGATTGCAGAAATGCTGGCGATCGCGGGGGCCGAGGTGCATTTGGTGACGGCCAGCGATTTGCCGATTCCGGCGAATTGCACAGCCTACCGCGTGGAATCGGCGCAAGATATGCTGCAGGCTTGCGATAAATTACTGCCGCTGGACGCCGCAATTTGCGTTGCCGCCGTATCGGACTGGCAGGCGCAAGAAATTTCGGCGCATAAAATAAAAAAGCAGGGCGCTAAATCCCTGCCTTTGGAATTGAAGCCCACCCCAGACATTTTGGCGCATATCGGCGGCGCGAAAAACCGCCGCCCGCAATTGGTGGTCGGTTTTGCCGCCGAAAGTGAAAATATGCTGCAAAACGCCAAGGCGAAACTGCAAGCCAAGGGCTGCGATTGGATCATCGCCAACGATATCGGCAAAAATCCCGGCATCATGGGCGGCAACGACAACGAGATCGTCCTGGTCGATAAAAGCGGCACGGAATCTTGGGATAAAATGCCCAAACGCCAGCTGGCAAAAAGATTGGCAGAGAGAATTGCCAAAGCTATAAAGGGGTAGTAGGGTATGGGGTAGTGGGGTAATGGCAAGGTATTTTCATTTTTCCCACTACCCTATTACCCCATACCCCATTACCCTAAACTAGGAACGCGCCAATGACCACAACTGCCTCCATCGCCATCACCAAACTTTCCCACGCGCAGGATTTGGATTTGCCGAAATACGCGACCGAACATAGCGCCGGCATGGATTTGATGGCCGCCATTGCCAATCCCGTGACGCTTGCGCCGATGCAGCGCGCCATAATTCCAACCGGCATCGCCATCGCCCTGCCGCAAGGGTTCGAGGCGCAGGTGCGCCCCCGTTCGGGCCTGGCGGCGAAGAACGGCGTTACGGTTTTGAACGCGCCAGGGACGATCGACGCCGATTACAGGGGCGAGGTCGGGGTGATTTTGGTGAATTTATCGCAAGAGCCGTTTACCATCACACGCGGCATGCGCATTGCGCAAATGATCATCGCGCCTTATACCCGCGCCACATGGAATCAGGTGCAAAGCCTGGATGAAACCCAGCGCGGCGCGGGCGGTTTCGGATCGACGGGATTGGCGGCATAAGCGGTCGATAGTTTACAGGCGATAGTCGATAGGGGCAATCTATCGCCTATGGACTATCGCCTATCGACTCTTTATAAAAGAATCATGCGTTTCCTTATTTTCCTATTCCTATTTTTACTGTCCTCTGCCGCCTTTGCGCAAGAAAAGGCACAAGAAAAACCGGTTGACGTCAAATCGGTTTCCGGCCTTCCTATCCCGCGTTTTGTGTCGCTGAAATCGGATCAGGTGCATATGCGCGTCGGGCCCGGCGTCGATTATCCGATAGACTGGGTTTATACCAAACCCGGCCTTCCGGCCGAGGTGATCGCCGAATACGACGTGTGGCGCAAGCTGCGCGATTATCAAGGCACCGAAGGCTGGGTGCATCAGCAGCATCTGACCGGGCGGCGCATGATGATTGTGACCAAGCCGGTTCAGCCGCTTTTGCGCCGCATGGACAGCGAATCGCCCGCGCTCGCCAAAATCAGCGAAGGCGTGGTCGGCCGCATCTTGGAATGTCCTGATTTAACCTGGTGCCGCGTCGAAATCGGCGGCTATCGCGGCTATATGCGCCGCGAAGGGTTTTGGGGCGTTTATCCGCAAGAGAAGGTCGAGTAGCTAAAACCTTATTGTTTTTTCTTCAAATGGACCGTGACTTCGATCCGGTCGATTTCCATCCCCTCGGGCG
>CAYRVJ010000160.1:0-3543 GCA_964427785.1 uncultured Alphaproteobacteria bacterium
GATTTTTGTGGCGCGCCAGCTTGGATACGGTTTCTTTCATGCCGCTGCAATCGGCCGATCCGTTCGGCGGCGTGATCATCACCGATTGGTACGCGCCGCAAGCACAGGGCGAGGCGGCGGAACAAGAACGCGCCAAATTGACGGTTTATATTTTGGGGCGCGAGCTGCGCTCGGACGGCATCAAGGTTTCGGCATTCCGCCAAGTGATGAAAAACGGCGCCTGGATGGATCAGCCGGTCGATGAAGCGGTGGCAAGGCGCATCGAAGAAGCGATCCTGCTGCGCGCGCGCGAATTGCGCATCGCGGCGGGGGATTGATCGCCGCCGATATCTTGCCAACCTAATATTTTGCCGCCTATTTGCTTGGACTATTGCTGAATTGCTGGTGCAGGCGGATCATCTCGTTGACGGTCTCCTGCATTTCAGGAGTCATGCGAAGTTCGGCAATCTGTTGCGGGCCGGAAAGCGGCATTTGCGCAAGCTGATCCAGTCCTTGCGAAAAATCGCGCCAGTTGCAATCCAAAAACGCATCGCAAATCCCTTGCATATAGGCGCGCTGCCGTTCGGTCGGCTGGGTATCCCATTGCTCTTGCCCCATCAAAATACGGGCGAGGGAGACCGCAACAGCGAATCTGTAGCCGTCAAATTTCTCGGCGCGGTCATGAATCGCAAGCTGCAACGGCGCCATCGCCGTTAAATCCTGGCGCAACATTTCGACATCGCCCAAATGTTCTTTCACAAGATCGGCCGCAAGGCGCGCCATTTCGCTTGGCGGCGCGTCCTGATGAACTCTTATGGTTTCGCGCGCCAGAACGGCGTTGTTTCGCAAAAGCGCGGATAAAGCCGGATCGCAATAATAGCTGCGCTCGGAATCGCCGCTGAGACAGGTCCGGAATTTCCACTCGGCAAAGGCGCAATCCAGCCGCCGCTGCTGCGCCGCTTGAACCGACTGTTCAAAATTCGCGCTGTCTTGCCCATATTGCTGCGCCGCAAGCTGCATATCGCGCAGTATTTCGTAAACTATGGCGTGGGGTTCAATTTGATCGTCCGTCAACACGATGCCGTTCAAATCCGCAAGCGCATGACCGAATTCGTGATAGATGGTTTGAGCCCTGTCGGAAGGGGAATTGAAAACATCCTCAAGCCAAATTACCACCGGCGGCTGATGATCCGGATAAAGCACGGGAAATTGCGACGGGCTATATTGGAAAGATGTTCCTTCAAAATTCGCGGAACCGCCCAAATAATTTTCATATCGCCTTACATGCGCATCCATATATTCAATGCGTCCGGCGATCCCGTTTTCGCTGTTTTTCCCGGATATAAAATAATCGAAATACGACCAGCCGGCGGGGATATCCCGTGCAATCGCTTGCCAGCCTTTTGGTCCGTCTTCATAGGCATCGCGGCAAATAATCAAAACCGGCTGATTTTCAAAGCTTGCGGAAATTTCCTGGCGCAATAGCTGGGCGAGGGCAGGGGATTGCTTATCCAACGCGCCGCTATTGTCGAGAACAACCGGGACAGGGGGCAGATCCCGCCCCATGATTAGGGGCAATATCTTATAGCGGTAATTGCCGTAAATTACTCCAAGCGCTGCCGCCATCCCTGCAAACCAATAGCTGAATTTTTTTATCCGACGGCCCCATTTGTCTTTTTTACCGTCATCATGGTCCGGTGCGGCAGGTTCGGCGATGACCCCGTTTTCTATTTTCATACCCATGTTTTTCCCGAATATTGGCCTTATAATTCTTATTTGCTTTATTTTAGCTGATAAGAAAATCTCTATCCAGGACTGTTTTATTCGCTTAAGCAATTGAAATATTTATATTAGTTTCTTTTCCGGCGGCTGGATGAAAATTTAAGTTCGTTTGCTGTTGATTTGCCGGGCTTATTTTGTATGTTGGCTGCATGCTAAGCGAATCTGAAGAGAGAAAATTCATAGCTATCATGGAAAGCGGTCTTGCCGCCGCCGCGCCCGAAGATTATGCCTTCGCCCAAAACATCGTTGCCCATTGCCGCGGCCTTCCCACAGCCTGTAAAGCGGCGGAAGAAGCGGCGAAAGCAGATCCTGAAAAAGCCCTAAAAATCCTATGGTCCATGGTCTTTGCCGCGCCGCTTTATGTCGACAAGGGCAAAGACCTTAGCATGATCGCCCGAATCTTTGAAAATGCGCGGGATTACCGCAACGCCGAAAACGCCTTTGCGCTGATGGATTCTTTGATGCCGAACGATCCCATCATCTTAACGCAGATGGGCCATTTTTATAACAGGCGCGGGAACTGGCAGAAGGCCGAATCCTGTTATCGCCAGGTGATTTCTCTCGAGCCGGACAATCACATCGCCCTATCCTGTCTTGGCCGCGCTTTGGCGAAGCAAGAAAGGTTCGGGGAGGCGGTACAATGCCTTGAATCCGCCCTTGCGGTAAAGCCCAATGATTTGATTTCGAAAGCCATTCTTGCCGGCATTTACCGCAAAGCGCGCCTGCCGCAAAAAGCCTATGATTTATTGAAAGACCTGTTTCAAGGCGACTTAAGGCCGGATGATATGGCGTTGCGCCGCCTATGGACGCATATCTTGCTGGATTTGGGACAATTCAAGGAAGCGCGGGACGAATCCGAGGATATTTCCACAAAATGCGGGAAATGGGATTGGGAACATATGGAACTTCTTGTCACGTCGCGGTTTTTATGCGGCGACAAAGAAGCCGCCTATCAAGCGGCAAAAGATTGGAGCATGCATAAAGGCTGCGATGATCGCAGATATCTTGCCGTCTATTTGCGCGGGCTTTGCGCCATCGCGACAAACCGTCTTTTCGAGACGGAAGACTGCATATACCACCGTTGCTTGGAAGACCGCGAATATCAAAAAGGATTATTATGTGCCCGCTTGCACCTGGCGCACAAGAATTGTGAAAAAGCCTATGCCATCGCCGCGAAAATTTTTGACGCCCACCCGTCCTGGCAGCCTTTGAGCATTATGCAGGCAGCGGCGCAAGGAAAGCCTGAATTGGCCGAGGATTTCCGGCGCCGCCTGTGCCATAAAGACATAAACCCCAGCCATGGACTGACCTTTGAAGAGCTGATCGCGCCATTTTCAGGGGAAAAAGACCCCGATCAAATCCGCCGGGATATGGACGCCTGCCTGTCGCGCAAATGGGGCGCGGCGCTGCCGCCCATGCCGCAGCCTGCAAATGAACCTGCGATGATCGCTGGGCAAAAGCAATGTGATGTTTTGTCGGCGCAGTTTGTGGCGAAAGCCGCAATACCCCAAGCGGGAAACCACCGATAACCCGGCAAATCCGGCGCGCAAACTGGCTGGTAGTGACTCATTTTGACTTTACAAAACAATAACTCATCCTGAGCTTGTCGAAGGATGGGCGGTAAATAACCCATGGTTCGACAGGCTCACCATGAGCTTTTCTCAAAATAAGCCACTAGCAACGGGCTTGCGCCGCAAGGCGTTTCTGCCTAAGATTCTTGGCTCTTATTCAAAGGCAGGACAATGCAGCCCCGCGAAGCCCTCACCGACGGTGGTGTACTGC
>CAYRVJ010000161.1:0-3147 GCA_964427785.1 uncultured Alphaproteobacteria bacterium
TCGTGGTCGAAGGCTATATGGACGCGATCAGCCTGCATCAGGCGGGGATCGCCAATGCGGTCGCGAATCTTGGAACCGCGCTGACCGAATCGCACATAGAGTTATTGTGGCGCTATACCGACAAAATCCTTTTATGCTTTGACGGCGACAGCGCGGGGCAGCGCGCCGCCGCCCGCGTGATCGACCGGGCTTTGCCGATTTTGCGCGCGGGCAAGGAAATCCGCTTTGTCACGATTCCGCAAGGCTATGACCCGGACAGTTTCGTCCAGGCCAATGGCGCCGACGCTTTCCGCCAGCTGTCTTCTATAAGCCAGCCCTTGCACGAAAAATTGCTGGCACAAGAAATTATGGCAAAGCCGTTGGACACGCCGGAATCCAAGGCCGATTTATTGCGCCGCATCAAAGCGCGCCTCAAGCAGATCGGCGACGCGTCCATCGCTGGAATGTACCAATCCTCTATTCAGCCAAAGCTCGACGAGCTGACCGCGCCGCCGCCCAGAAATTTTGGTCGTGGCGGCAAAAAGAATTTTTCCAAAAACCCTTCTTGGAATTCCTTTGCGATGAAGCCTGCGGCCCTTCCGGTCGGGATCGAACGAAAAAACGCCGAATTGCTTTTGGGTACGATTTTGCTGCATCCATTTTTGCTGTCGCTTTACGCCGAAGAATTGGGGCAGATCCATCTTAACGATCCCGACTTGCATCAGTTGCAGCAAGACATGATCCGGCTTGCGATGGCGGGCGAACAAGAATTCGCCGAGGGCGGTTTGATCGGCCGGCTGGACAGCCACCGGCAATCTTTGGCGCAGAATATGTGCCGCCAGCTGGTTCAGACCGTCCATTGGCTTAGCCAGGACAGCCATAAGGAAATCGAAGAAAATTGGCGCAGGCTGTGGCTTGGCTTTCGCTACGAGCCGGAATGGCAGCAAATGCCCGCAGAAGGGGAAAACGTCTTCACCCCCGAAGGTTGGAGCCGTTTTGCGGAAAACATAAACAAGGCCAGCAAGGCCGTACAAGAAGTGGAAAGCGCTCTTTTGGGCACTTCGCCCGCCAAACCCAAAAGCTAGGATAGTTTTATTGCGCCCATTGCGCTGGCGAGGGAAATATCCTATATAATGTAAGCTAAGGCTTGATCGCCAGGCTAGATTCTGGCGGCGACTCTCTTGTTTTACACAAAGCCTTTATGGAATTCAAAGACTAAGTCATTTTAAATATTTTCAAAGCAAGATTTTAAGGCGCACCCGGCATGGCGAAACCCCCAAAGAAAAACCGCGACGAAGACAACGAACTCAATCAGGAAACGGACGATGCACAACCCTTAAAGGGCCAAGCCGCGTTCGTAAAAAAACTCCTCGCCAAAGGCAAGGCGCGGGGATACATCACCTATACGGAATTGAATGAAACCCTGCCGCAAGGACGGGTGACTTCGGAAACCATCGAAGACGCGCTGGCCGTTTTTTCCGAGCTTGGCATCAACATCATCGACAGCGACGACGAAGACGAAATAGAGGCGGATGCGGAAACCGCGGCGTCGCCGAAAAAATCCAAGTCGAAAAAGGCCAAGGCTAAATCCGCTGACGGCGAAGAAGGCGAGGAAGAAACCGCCGAGGCCGATGAAGAGGAAGAAGAGGAAGAAGAAAAACGCGGCAATCTAGCCGACGATTCCGGCCGCACCGACGATCCGGTGCGCATGTATCTGCGCGAAATGGGCCAGGTAGAATTGCTGTCCCGCGAAGGCGAAATCGAAATCGCCAAAAGAATCGAGCATGGCCGCGAAATGATGCTTTCCGGGATTTGCGAAAACCCTTTGACGCACAAAGCTATCGCTGAATGGCGCAAGGCGCTGGACGGAAACCAAGTCTTGCTGCGCGAAATTATCGACCTCGACAACACGTATGGCAGCGAAGAAGACGCCGAAGAGGAAGAAGCCGAAACCGCGCCCGCCGAAGAAGCATCCGACGACGCGACAGCCGCGGAAAAGCCCGAAGTCCCCGCGGTAGAAGAAGACCCCAAAATTTCGTTGTCGGTGATGGAACAGGCATTGTTGCCGATCATCTCGGAAACTTTGGACAAGGTCATCGGACTGTTTAAAAAATTCCGCAAGGTTCAGAATGCGCGCCTCGAAGCGACGCTGAAAAGCGGAAAGCCGGATCCGCGCAGCGACAAAAATTACGAAAAGCTGCGCCACGAAATCATCGAACAATTGGTGGCCATGCGCCTTTCCCAGGCGCGGATCACGCAGTTGGTGCAGGAACTTTACGATATCAACAAAAAGATAATGCATCATGAACACGCCATGCTTCGCTGGTCAGAACAGTGCGGCGTCAAGCGCCAGGATTTCATCGCTTTTTACCAGTCTATCGACCTTGATAAATTGTCGTCGAAAAAATTCGCCAAGCAAAGCGGCAAGGGCTGGCCAAAATTCGTCGAAAAATACGGCGCTGAAATCGACAAGATCGGCCAGGAATTCAAGTCTATATCGGAAAAAGTCATGCTGCCGATGCACGAGTTCAAGCGCATCGTCGCCACCGTGCAAAAGGGCGAACGCGATTCCAACCGCGCGAAAAAAGAAATGATCGAGGCCAATTTGCGGCTTGTGATTTCGATTGCCAAAAAATACACCAATCGCGGCTTGCAATTCCTGGACTTGATCCAAGAAGGCAATATCGGATTGATGAAAGCGGTCGACAAATTCGAATACCGCAGGGGCTATAAATTTTCGACTTACGCGACCTGGTGGATTCGCCAGGCCATTACCCGTTCTATCGCCGATCAGGCGCGCACCATCCGCATTCCGGTGCACATGATCGAAACCATCAACAAGCTGGTGCGCACGTCGCGCCAGATGCTGAACGAAATGGGCCGCGAAGCGACGCCAGAGGAACTGGCGGCCAAACTGCACATGCCGCTCGACAAGGTTCGCAAGGTGATGAAAATCGCCAAAGAGCCGATCAGTTTGGAAACCCCGGTCGGCGACGAAGAAGACTCGCAGCTCGGCGATTTCATCGAAGATAAAATGGCGGTGATTCCGATCGACGCCGCGATCAACGGCAATTTGCGCGACGCGACCACCCGGATTCTGGCCACGTTAACTGCGCGGGAAGAGCGCGTGCTGCGCATGCGTTTCGGCATCGGCATGAACACCGACCA
>CAYRVJ010000161.1:3157-3489 GCA_964427785.1 uncultured Alphaproteobacteria bacterium
ACACGCTCGAAGAAGTCGGCCAGCAATTCACCGTTACCCGCGAACGGATCAGACAAATCGAGGCAAAAGCCTTGCGGAAATTGAAACACCCATCGCGCTCGCGGAAATTACGCAGCTTCTTGGATACCTAATACTGTCGGCCTGTAGTTCAGCGGCCAACCATAAGCGCGAAGCGCGAGTGGGGAATAAAGAGGGTTTTAACATAGTGGGCCTGTAGTTCAGCGGCCAGCCATGAGCGCAAAGCGCGAGTGGGGAATATAGAAGGTTTTTACATAGTGGGGCCTGTAGTTCAGCGGTTAGAACGCACCGCTCATAACGGTGTTGTCACAGGT
>CAYRVJ010000162.1:0-3484 GCA_964427785.1 uncultured Alphaproteobacteria bacterium
AATATTCCAGTTTTTCGGTGCATGGCATGCTGGCCTCGGTCATGAATTTCGTGCGTGACCGCGCCGCTAGCCAAGGATTGCAAATCCATTTCGACTGCCCGATGGAAATGGGTACCATCGCCGCCGACGAGAGGCGCTTGCGCCAGGTCTTGTTCAACCTTTTAAGCAATGCGATGAATTTCACGCCAAGCGGCGGGCAAATAACCTTAAAAGGCGAGCAAAAAAACAAGGAAATCTGGATCACCGTCAGCGACACGGGATCGGGCATCCCGCCCGAAGAGCAAGAGCGCGTTTTTGGCAAATTCGAACGCGGCAATTCGCGTAAATCCGGCGCCGGGCTTGGGCTGTCCCTAGTGAAATCCCTGATCGAACTGCATGGCGGATCGGTGGAATTGACATCCACCCCGGGCAAGGGCACGACGGTTATCTGCAAAATCCCGACCGCGCCCGCCAAAAGCAAGGCGGCTTAAGCTTGCAACAAGCTAAGCCGCCTGATCCGCCCCCGGCACGCCCTTGGTGGTCGAATATTCAAAATGCAATTCTTGATTCGGGTTGATGATCTTATAGGCGGCGTGGGCGGCGCTGGCCGCCTCGGCAAAGCCGGTTAAGATCAATTTCAACTTGCCTTTATATTTTGCGATATCGCCGATGGCGAAAATCCCTGGACGGCTGGTTTCGCATGTCGCTTGATCGACCGCGATATGGTTGTGATCCAAATTCAATCCCCATTCGGCAATCGGCCCCAAATCCATCGACAGGCCAAAAAACGGCAACAGGCAATCGGCATCCAGCATGCGTTTTTGCCCATCCAGCGTTTCAACGCCGACGCCGGTCAATTGCCCGCCCGTGCCTTGCAGCGACGACAATTGATACGGCACGACCAATTCTATTTTTCCGGCATCGGCCAATTGTTTTAAGCGCGCCACGGATTCCGGTGCGCCGCGGAATTTATCCCGGCGATGTACCATGTAAATCTTGGCGGCGATATCATGCAAGGAAATCGCCCAATCCAGCGCCGAATCCCCGCCGCCGGCGATCACGATCTTTCTGCCCCGGAACGCTTCGCGAGATTTTACCAAATAAAACACCGATTTGCCTTCATAGGCCTCGATCCCATCAAGCGGCGGGCGGTTGGGGCCGAACGCGCCGCAACCGGCCGCAATAACAATCGCCTTGGCCACGATTTTCGCGCCTTTGGATGTTTCTATTTCCCAAGCGCCGCTTTGTCCCGAAATTTTAGTAACTTGCTGCCCCAGATGATATACAGGATTAAAAGGCGCCGCCTGTTTTTCCAGCTGCGCGATCAAATCGGCGGCAAGGATCTGCGGATAGCCCGGAATGTCGTAAATCGGCTTTTCCGGGTACATTGCGGTGCATTGCCCGCCCACGGCGTCGAGCGCGTCGATCACATGGCATTTCAGGCGTACCATGCCGCATTCAAAAATGGCGAACAACCCGACCGGGCCCGCGCCGATAATAACTACATCCGTGTTTTGCATTTTTTGTCTTTCAATCCTGTGCTATGCATAATGCTATGCCTTTATTATAAGCTCATGGTGAGCCAGTCGAACCATGAACCGAAATCATATTTGCAGCCCATCCTTCGACAAGCTCAGGATGAGCTTGGTTTAGAGTATATGCCCAATATAGCGAATTTTACCGATATATCACTAGCGGATTTAGAGCGGCTCGCGGCCGGCATTTCCGTCATTTTACGCCCCGGCGACGCGATTTTGCTGGAAGGCGATTTGGGCGCCGGAAAATCCACATTTTGCCGCGCTGTGATCCGCGCTTTAGGCGTCACTGAAGACATTCCAAGTCCCACTTTCACTTTGGTGCAGATTTATGAAACAAAAATCGGGCCGGTTTGGCATTGCGATCTTTACCGCATCAAAGACGCCTTTGAGATTTCCGAGCTTGGCATTGACGAAGCCTTTGAAAACGCCATCACCCTGATCGAATGGCCGGACCGCTTGGGCCCTTATGCTCCGCGCTTTGGCTTGACGCTCAGCTTAAGCTTTACAGATAAAGCCGAGACGCGTAATCTTTGCTTTCAAGGCGGAGAGGACTGGAAAACCCGCATAAAGAATTTATTATGACCCAAGCAAATATGCAAAAAATACAAGAGTTCTTATCCTCATCCGACTGGAGCGGAGCAAAAATTACGCCGCTGAACGAGGACGCGTCTGCACGGAAATATTATCGCCTGTCGCAAAGCGGCAAAACCGCAATCTTGATGCATGCGCCGCCGCCATATGAAGAAACTTCCACCTTTGCCGAAAAAGCGGAAATATTCCGTCATTACGGCTGGTCGGTTCCGGAAATTTACACCCGCGATGACAAGCAAGGCTTGCTGTTGCTGGAGGATTTCGGCGACACCAGTTTCGCCGACGCCATCACAAAAGGCCAAAACCCATCCGAACTTTATAAGACCGCGACCAGAACCCTGATTCATCTGCATAAGCAATCCGATAAAGTGGCGCGGAAATTGCCGCCGCTTGACGATGCGCGGCTGACTTATCTAACCAGCTGGCTGATCGAATGGTATATCCCCTTTATCCAGCCGCAGGCCTTGTCACGCGTCATCCGCGAAAAATTTATCGATCTTTGGGTCGATGCGTTCAAGATTATGCGCACAGCACCGCTGCATGCGGCGCATTTGGATTACCAGTTCCATAATCTGATGCGGCTGGACCAGCCGGGCATCGCCGCTTGCGGCGTTTTGGATTTTCAAGACGCCTGCTTCGCGCCCGTCACATGCGATCTTGTGCTGCTTTTGCAGAATGCGCGTGAAGACGTGGATCCCGCGATTGTCGATGCAAGCCTTAAAGATTACCTTGCGGCCTTTCCAGAAATCGACCCCAAGGCGTTTCATGCCTCTTATGCCGTTGCGGCGGCGCAAAACGCGGCGCGCATTTTGGGGCTTTTCGCCCGGTTGAAAATCCGCGACGGCAAAGGCCAGTACCTTAAACATATTCCGCGCAATTTGAAATATTTAGAACAAAGCCTGGAGCATCCCGCGCTTGCGCCTATGCGCGATTGGTTCGACAGCCACGCGCCAAAGCATTTGCGGTTGAACATACCGGGGCTGCAAGCGGCATGACGGCAAAGATCACCCGCGCCATAGCGTTGGCGGCCGGATTCGGAACCAGGCTGCGTCCCATAACGGATCATGTTCCAAAAGCCATGGTCACAATCGCCGGAAAGCCACTTCTGGATTACGCGCTCGATCATTTGCGCCAAGCGGGGGTAAAAGACATCGTCGTCAATACGCATTACCTTGCCCAAGTGATACATAACCACCTGAAAGACAGCCCCGGAATCATCTTTTCGCATGAGGCCGAAATTCTGGAAACCGGTGGCGGCATTCAGAACATTCTGCCACATTTCAACAACGAGGCTTTTTTCGCGGTCAACGCCGATTCGCTATGGGTAGATAAATCCATGCCTATTCTTGAGAAAGCTGCTGAGTTCTGGGACGATA
>CAYRVJ010000163.1:0-3461 GCA_964427785.1 uncultured Alphaproteobacteria bacterium
GGGTCGCGGTTTTGGAATATTCTTCGGCGACGGCGGTGGCGAACGGGTAAACCGTGGACGATCCGACGGCGCGGATTTGATCGCGCGCGAAGGACGGCGTTGTGAACAGCAAGCACGCGGTCAGGGCGAGCGCTGCGATAAGGGGTTTGTGCATAAAAGCGACTCCTGGTTAGGGGATAAGCCGGCGGCAAAACGCCGCCGCCATAGGCAAAGGCTTAGCGGAAATTGATTACGGTTTTGTGACAAATCGCGCGGTATTAATTTCTAGCCGCGCTCGTTTCCCTGCAGGGCCAAGGCTAACTTCGCCTCGATCATTGAATGGTGTGTCATGGAAGGGTTTTGCAGAAATTCATCCATGCGCCGCTGCGCCACACGCATTTGCGGCGCGCCGGAATAACGCCCCGGTTGTTGCATCGGGCCTAGAAACCCGCTGTCCTTTTCCCCTGCGATCAGGATTTGGCGGAATAGCTTTAGAAAGTGAAAAAAATTCCCCTGGAAACAGCTCGTCGCCTGCTGCTCCTGCGTTTCATAATGCGTATATGGCGCTACGCTATAAGGGACGGGGGCCATACAGGCATCCACGACGGCTTGATGCAGGTGGCCTAAGACATGCGACAACATCCCATGAAAATGGGGGTTTGCCGATTCCAAGGTTTGCCAGAACCTGCCGATATCTTGCGCCGAACAATCATACCAGTCGATCGCCGCATAGGCTTTTTGCGGGGAAAATTCGGCAGATTGCTCAAGCGCTTTAAAATCGAAATTTCTTGCAACGGAAAAACCAAGCCCCTGCATATCATAAAGGGCGAAAAACCCATCCCGCTTGCGCCGGGCCATTTCCCTGATTCTCGGCGGGTCGATGCCAAGGGTGAAGGGATCAAGCATCAGGGCAAACCCCTCGCCGCCATCATTCAGGAAAAACATTCCGCCCGGCGTAAAGGCGTGGAAAGATTGTGGCGGGTTGGAACCCCGGAAATGAGCCTCTAAATAGGGATAGGGGAAGAATCTATATTCTTTTTGCAATGGCGCCCGCCTTTTCTAATTTTAAAATTTGTTAAGGCAGCCATAGCATTAATTGAGTATAAAAACAATATTATTATACCTTTAAAGAAACAATATCGCAGGTTTAGCGGCTTTGCGGCGATGCGCCGTCTTGGGCCGTAAGCTCTTGATAGATGGGCAGAAACACGGTGAATTTGCTGCCCACACCTTCTTGGCTTTCGATCTGCAGCGCGCCTCTGTGGCGGCTGATGATGTGCTTGACGATGGCAAGGCCAAGGCCCGTGCCGCCGACCTCTCGCGATCTGGCTTTGTCGACGCGGTAAAAACGTTCGGTCAAGCGGGGGATATGCTGCGCCGCGATCCCGATGCCCTGGTCTTCGATCGAAACCGCGACCGCGCCATGCCGCGCTGCGCCGAAATTCGCGGGCACATCGCGGGTGAAATAGGCGGATATCACGATCGGCGTTCCGGCATGGCCATAGCGGATCGCGTTGGTGATCAAATTTTGCAGCAGCTGGAATATCTCGTCGTCATGGCCTTGCGCCATGGGCAGATTTTCCTCGGCGCGGATTTGCAGCCGCATGTTTTTTTCCATCAATTGCAAATTCAGCGCGATAGCAAGATTGTTCAATACCGCCTCCACCTCGACCGCGTCTTGTGGCTCGGTATGTTCGCGGATTTCGATGCGCGACAGGGATAAAAGATCATCCACCAGCCGCGCCATGTTCTTGGCCTGGGCTTCCATGATCTTTAAAAAGTTTTCTTGCGCTTCGATGTCCTTTTTCGCCGGACCTAAAAGCGTTTCGATGAACCCGATCAGGCTCGATAGCGGCGTGCGCATTTCGTGGCTGACATTGGCGACGAAATCGGCGCGCATTTGCTCGGTGCGCTTGATGGTGGTGATGTCGTGCAGCGTCAAAAGCAAGCTGCCTTTTCCGCCCTTGCCGCCGTCGAATCCGCGCAAGGGCTTGATCAAGGCTTGAAAATGACGTTCCACCGGCGAGATCAGCATGAATTCCGCCTGGCTTTCCTGGCGCTGGGAAAGAGATTTCACGCAAGCCTCGGTCAATTGCGGCGGCCGCAGCACATGCGCCAATTCCCGCCCCAGAACGTCCGCGCCCAGGATTTTCAACGCCGTCCGGTTGGCGCGCAAGATGCGCATGTCCTGATCCAGCACCATCACCGCGTCGGGCAAATTGTCCAAAAGATCTGTTTGCGATTGCTGCAGATTGAAAACCGTTTCTTTTGCCGCCTTGGCGTTGTCCTGCAATTGCGACAGCGAGGCTATGACGCTTTCTGCGGTTTCGGTCAGGGTCAGATCGGTTTTCGCCTCGGGCCTGTCGTCGAGCAATTTCAAATCCAGCGCCATGGCGTAAATTTTCTCGCGCACGCGCAGCCAGGGGCGGATCAGATATAATCCGACAACGCCGATGATGCCGAACACCAAGGACAAAAGCAGCGAACAGGAATGCCAGCCCGCCCGGCAGCTTTCCGTGCCTAAAATCCCGTAAAAGAACAGCAGTAAAAAACCCACAAAGACGATCAGCGGGATTTTTTGAATGGCGTCGCTGAAACTATTTTTGTCGATGGCAGGAAAAAAGCGGCGTTTTTGCATGCTGCCAGTGTAGGGCGGAAAACGGACGGGGTAAAGGGGGCGGTTGATGGTTGATGGTTGTCATTCCGAATAAAATGAGGAATCGCCTAAAACAAATCCTGGGGCGTTTCGACATTTTGCCGCAAATGGCTTTCTATTTTTTGCATCGCCCGGTTTTCGAGCTGGCGCACGCGTTCCTTGCTGACGCCCATTTCCGCGCCCAGCGTTTCGAGCGTATCGGCGTCGTGAATCAGCTTGCGCCTGACGATAATCCGGCGTTCGCGCGGCGACAATTGCCGCAAGGCTTGCTGCAGCCAGTGGCTTTGGCGGATGCGGTCGCTTTTGCCGATGACGGCGGATTCGGGCGACGGGCTTTCGTCGGCCAGGAAATCCTGCGCCGTCGCCTCGGAGTCTTCGGACAGGGTGTGAGAAAGGGAGTAATCATAGGCGAAAAGCCTTTTTTCCACCCGCTCGACGTCGCGCATCGGCACGCGCAATTCCTGCGCTATTTTGGCCCTGCCTCCATCGTCCAGCGTTTTTCCGCCGGTATTGTCGATCCGCGCCTTGAGGCGGTTGAAATTGAAAAACAACGATTTTTGCGAAGCGGTAGAGCCAAGCCGCACGATCGACCAGTTGCGCAAAACATAATCTTGGATCTGCGCCCGGATCCACCACGAGGCATAGGTGGAAAAGCGCAAATTGCGGTTGGCATCGAATTTGGCGACGGCGGTCATCAATCCGATATTGCCTTCTTGAATCAAATCGGCCATCGGCAGGCCGTAAATTTTAAAACGGCTGGCAATGGCGACGACCAGGCGGATATAGGCGGTGACGAGCTTGTGCATCGACGCTTGGTCCCTTTTCT
>CAYRVJ010000164.1:0-3435 GCA_964427785.1 uncultured Alphaproteobacteria bacterium
TTGACCGTGTCATCGAGATCCGCGCCAAGCCGCGCCATGGATTTGACCAGATGCAGCCGCGTGGCGTGGCGCGACGCCGCGCGAATCAGCAACACCGGCGCGGTCGCTTCTTGCGTCAATTTCGCAAGACAAGGCGCGAGGCTTTGCGGCTTGCCGGAAAAGGCCGCGAACACGGCCTCGTCCAGATTGGCGTTTTGGCTGTCGATCAGGCAGGCTTCGGCGTCCTCTGCGGTCACGCTTTTGCGCGGGTGGATATACAGAAATAATTTTTCGAGTTCCATGTCGTTCATCGCGCGGTTGCCGGACAAAAGCCCTTGCAGCGCCGATACCGCCTCCGCATTCGCGGCTATGCCGCTTGCCGCCAATTTTTGCCGGATGAATTGCGCCAGATCGCGCCCTTCGTCCTCGTAGGCGGGAAGCGCCATGGCGTCGTCGGATTGTTCGAACAATTGCCGCAAGGCCGATTTCGGCGCTAGCGCCCCCGCCTCGCACAGCACAAAGCAATGCGGGGAAGGATTTTCAAGCGCCGCCGCGATGCTTTCCGCAGCGTCATCGCCCACGGCGCGCAGATAAATTATTTTTTCTTTCGCGCCGCCCATCGGCAGGGTGTGGATTTCCTCCAACAATCTCGCCCTATCGTCGGCGACGGCGCCGCCTGAAATTTCCAGCAGCGCGAAAGGATCGGGCTTGTCGCCGAGGCGTTTTGTTATGAAATTTTTGGCGCGCAGACGGCTCATCCCCTCGTCCGGGCCGTAAAATAAAATAAAGCGGCAGGATGGGTTCGGTTTCGATAAAAATTCTTCGGCCTTATAGGCGGGAAGCTTCATCGTGCCGCGCCTTCCGCCGATTGGAAATAAGTCGCAAGCCGCAATTTAATGTCGTCGGCCAATTGTTTCGCCGCCCTTGACCTTGCGTCTTCTTCGGCGCTTAGGGTGGCGAAGGTGGATTCCAGAATGTTATAGCTGCCCACCGCGCGCAACGCGCCTTGCAGGATGGGGGGCTCGTTTTCCTTGGCCCCGATCCGGGCCAGCGAATAATCGGCGCGCAAAGACAGCCGCGCGAAAGTCGCGGTGGTGTCGCGGCGCAAGCCGAAATCGTCGATGATTTCCGATAAACTCACTTGCAGCCGGTATTTCGCGGGATAGGCCGGCGCGGGCATGGACAGCGACAAATGGTTGCGCAATTCCTGTCCCACCCGGTCTTTGATTTGCAGGATTTCGACATAGCGCAGTTCCTGCGACGGCGCGGCATCGCCGCTTTGCGTGCCGTAAACCGGGCTAAGCCCGCAAGAAGAAAGAAGCAGAAAGAAAGCGTATAGCGCATAGCGCATAGCGTATAGACGATATCGCGATTTTCCGGTTGGTTTTTTGATTATATTCAATTTCCTATTCCCTATTCCCTAACCCCTATACCCTTATATAAGGACATTGACGATCCGGTTCGGCACGATGATGATTTTGTTCGCCGCTTTGCCTTCAAGCGCCTTCATGACAAAATCCTGCGACAATACCGTCGATTCGACCGCGTCTTTTGCCGCGTCGCGCGGCATTTGGATCGTGCCGCGCATTTTGCCGTTGATCTGCACCGCAATCGTCACTTGATCGTCGACGGTCAAGGCGGGATCGAATTGCGGCCAGGATTCCTGCGCCAGAAGATTTTTATGGCCCATTTGTTGCCACAGCTCTTCGGTGATATGCGGCATCATTGGGTGGAACATTTTTAAAAGCGATTCGATGGCGTCCTGCTTTATCTTTTTATCTTCGTCGCTTTCCGGCGCAAAAGATTCTATCGCGTTGCTTAGCTCGCGCAGCAGGGCGACCGCCTTGTTGAAATGAAATTGCGACAACCCCTCGCCCACCGCTTTGATGGTTTTATGGGTTTGGCGCTTTAATTCTTGCGCGGATATTTCACCCTTGCCTTGCGGGTTGTTGTTTTCCATCACCAGCCGCCACAGCCGGTTGACATAGCGCCAGGCGCCTTCGATGCCGGTTGCGGACCAATCAAGGTCGCGTTCGGGCGGCGAATCGGACAGCATGAACAGCCGCGCGCAGTCCGCGCCATAGGCGGAAATGATGGATTCCGGATCGACCACGTTGCGTTTCGATTTGCTCATTTTCTCGGAACGGCCAAGGGCGACGGGCGAATCGTCGGAAAGGCGGATCGCGCTGTCCCCCTGCTTTTTCACCTCTTCGGGATAAAGCCATTTGCCGTCTTTGTCCTTATAGGTTTCATGACAGACCATGCCCTGGGTCAAAAGCGCGGAAAAAGGCTCGTCGATTTTCAAATAGCCGCAATCGCGCAAGGCGCGGGTGAAAAACCGCGCATATAACAGGTGCATGACGGCGTGTTCGACGCCGCCGATATATTGATCGACCGGAAGCCAATATTGCGCCGCTTTGACGTCGATGCCGTCTGGCGATTGCGGCGAGCAATAGCGCGCGAAATACCAAGAGCTTTCAAAAAACGTGTCGAACGTATCGGTGTCGCGCAGCGCCTTGCCGCCGCATTTCGGGCAATTCACATGTTTCCAGGTCGGGTGATGATCGAGCGGATTTCCCGGCTTGTCGAAGGTAACGTCTTCGGGCAATTGCACCGGCAAGTCCTTGTCGGGCACGGCAACCGCGCCGCATGTATCGCAATGGATCACGGGAACGGGGCAGCCCCAATAACGCTGCCGCGAAACGCCCCAATCGCGCAAGCGCCAGGTGGTTTCCGCCCTGCCCGATGCGGTTTTTTCAAGTTCTTGGCAGATGCGTTTTTTGGCCGATTCCACATCAAGCCCGTTGAGGAATTCGGAATTTATGATGACGCCGTCTTCGATATAAGGCAAATCGGCCGCAGACCCGTCTTTTGGTCCAACGACTTGGATGATGGGCAATTTATATTTGGTCGCGAATTCAAAATCCCGCTGGTCATGGGCGGGGCAGCCGAAAATCGCCCCCGTCCCGTAATCCATCACCACGAAATTCGCGGCATAGACGGGAAATTTTTTATCCCCCAGCAGCGGATGGGTGACGAACAATCCGGTATCGAAGCCCTTTTTTTCCGCCTGTTCCAGCGCCACTTCGGATGTGCCGATCTTGCCGCATTCCTTGACGAATTCGGCCAGGGCGGGGTTCGATTCCGCCAGATTTTCCACCAAGGGGTGATTGGGCGAAACGGCCAGGAACGACATACCGAATAAGGTGTCGGGGCGGGTGGTAAAGACCGTGACAGTGATCGGTGACAGTGACCGGTTGTTTTCTGATTTACACTGCTCACCGTCACTGGTCACTGTAAACTGAATCAATGCGCCCGTGGATTTGCCGATCCAATTTTCCTGCATCAGCCGCACTTTTTCCGGCCAGCCGGAAAGCCGGTCCAGCGCGCCGAGCAAATCGTCGGCATATTGGGTGATTTTTAAAAACCATTGGTTCAATTTGCGCCGCTCGACGG
>CAYRVJ010000165.1:0-3424 GCA_964427785.1 uncultured Alphaproteobacteria bacterium
CGTCCTTCATCCGCATCAAAAGCCCGTCGCGGGTGACGCCGGCATTGGCGACAAGGATGTCGATCTTGCCCATTTTGGATTCCGCGTCGGCAATCATCGCGTCGATGGCGGCGGAATCCGACAAATTCACCGGCATCGCATGCGCACGCTCGCCGAGTTCCTGAACCATTTTGTTCAAGACGTCTTGCTTGGTTCCGGTCAAGAATACCGTAGCGCCCGCCGCATGCAGCGATTTCGCAATCGCGCCGCCTATGCCGCCGGTGGCGCCGGTGATAAGAGCCGTTTTGCCCGTTAAATTCATGAAAACTCCTTTAGCCCTTTATAAACGCTTCGATCGACCCCGGCCCATCCAGATTGACAAGCTGCATGTCCGGGTCGATGCGTTTGACCAGTCCGGTCAAAACGGACCCTGCGCCAATTTCAACGATTTTGGTTACGCCCATCTGCTTCATCGCCAGCACGCTTTCGCGCCAGCGCACCATGTTGGTCATTTGTTCGACCAAAAGGCGGCGTATTTCGTTCGGGTCTTGCACCGGCTTGGCACTGACATTGGCGATCAGGGGCAGCACCGGAACGCCCAGATTGATGTTGGACAAAGCCTGCTGAATCGCGTCGGCGGCGGGCGCCATCAACGGCGAATGCGAAGGAACCGATACCGGCAGCATCAGCCCGCGCTTTGCGCCTTTTTCCTTGGCGATAGGCAAGGCGCGCTCGATCGCAGCCTTATGCCCGCTGATGACGACTTGTTCGGGCGAATTGTCGTTGGCGGAAACGCAAATCTCGCTTTTGCCGTTCGATGCCAGCTTGGCGATTTCCTGCGCGGTTTCCAGATTTACGCCCAAAAGCGCGGCCATAGCGCCGACGCCTTGCGGGACCGCATCTTGCATCGCCTTACCGCGCAGCCTTAACAACTTTGCGGTATCGGAAAGCCCAAAGACCTTGTTGGCGCAAAGCGCGGAATATTCGCCCAAGGAATGCCCGGCGACGAATTTTCCCTTGCTGCCGATTTTAAAATTCGCCTCGCGCTCCAGCACCGCGACAATCGCCATGCTCACCGCCATCAAGGCAGGCTGGGCGTTTTCGGTTTTGTTCAATTCTTCGGCTTCGCCTTCAAACATCAATTTGGAAAGATTCTGCTTGATCGCCTCGTCGACGAGGCCGAACACGTCGCGCGCAGCTGCGGATGATTCCGCAAGCTCTTTGCCCATGCCGATTTTTTGCGAACCTTGTCCTGGAAATACGAATGCATACATGGATCACCCTTTTTGGTACAGGGATTGAATAGTATAGGATCGGACAATCGTCCAGCGTTATTTGGGAAAGCGGTTCTAACGTTCTTTTTCTTTGGTTCCCGGCGGCAGAACTTTCGGCTGATCCCATTGTATGGTTTTGAACCGGCTGAGCCATAAGCGGGTATTAAACCGTATACCATTTTCTATAAAGTATATATCGAACATTTCTTTAGCAATGACCTCTAGCGCTGGCATCATGGCGTTGTTTTTATCCAGCAAGCCCCTGCGGCGTAAATCGGTGTAATTGAAAGCGGTGCGCGGATCTTCTTGCAATGCCTTTTCTGCGATTTCTTTGCCATCAGGAAATGTTCGCAGTAAAAGCAATGCAATCGTTTGATATGCCCCGGCATTCTCTAGAATCAAATTGGCTACTTGCGTGCAAGCGCCGGAATCGGCTCCAGGCGGCACGAAATCTTCGGGAACATCCCCATTCAATTTGCGAACAGGCTTTCGGCCATCCGACTTACCTTCATAAATTACCGTTTTAACTTCCAAACCCCTATCCCATTTTGGGTCGGGGCGATAATAAGGTACGGAAAAATCGGCGTCGTCCGGATAAAATTCAATTTCGCAGCGGCCATTATTATCATCGCCTGGATGCCAAATTACGCTTTTGATTTTTCTACCGGCATCAATAATATCTTGAATCATCGGAGCACAGCTTATAGTCATGCGCGCTTTTTGGCTGCCCGGCGCAATAGGAGCCATAGCAAGAGAGAATACGCGCCTTCGATCCAGCATGTACTGGACATCGTAAGGTACAATGCCGTGCTTGTCGCACAGCTCCAGCTCTCGCAGAATGGAGAGCTTTTCAACAACCAGCTCGCTGACGCCGGTTATTTGCATGCTTTTATTAAGATCCTCGCGAAAATTAGGATGTGGGTAATTGAAATACAAAATATGCAAAGCATAAATCGCGCCTGGATCCTTGACCCACAAATCCCATAGTTTTTGTTCTAATAACATATTGCCCTACCTCGACAATACGTATCCTATAAAAACACAAACGTCAATTATTTTTGTATTTAGGGCCTTGTATTGAGGCTCCAAACCCGCTATAACCACCCCTTACATACTCCTTGCCGCCGGCAAATGCCGTCGGCTTTTCCCGGAATAGTCCGGGAGCAACAGCCAGAGGGAGAACGAAATGGCTTTATACGAGACCGTGTTTTTGACACGGCCCGACATCGCGGCCGGTCAAGTCGAGGCGATTGGAAATCAATTCGCCGATATCATCACCAAAAATGGCGGTAAGGTTACCAAGCGCGAATATTGGGGCTTGCGCAATCTCGCCTATGTCATGAACAAAAACCGCAAGGCGCATTACATGTTGTTCAACATCGACGCGCCGCCCGCGGCCATCCACGAGCTGGACCGCAACATCCGCTTCCACGAAGACGTCATGCGTCATTTGATCGTCAATGTCGAGGAATTGGAAGAAGGCCCGTCCGCCGTGATGCAGGCAAGGCCGCTGCGCGAAGATGCGATCGGCGAAGACGACATCCCCGACGCCATCCCACCCCTATAATATTTGATATAAAGGACAAACATCATGTGTGCTATGCCACAAAGCAGATCCGCCCCGACCGACGAGTTTTCGTCGCAAGCGGGACGCAAACCCTTTTTCCGCCGCAGGAAATCCTGCCCTTTTTCCGGCGACCACGCCCCTAAGATCGACTACAAGGACACGCGGCTTTTG
Source organism: uncultured Alphaproteobacteria bacterium (assembly GCA_964427785.1). Classification (GTDB taxonomy): domain Bacteria; phylum Pseudomonadota; class Alphaproteobacteria; order SHNJ01; family SHNJ01; genus CAYRVJ01. Next base: position 2,992 of record CAYRVJ010000165.1, read on the forward strand.
TCGCGCTATGTTTCCGAACGCGGAAAAATCCTTGCAAGCCGCATCAGCGCGGTAAGCCCGAAAAAGCAACGTCAATTGGCAAAAGCCATCAAGCGCGCGCGCTTTTTGGGATTGATGCCTTACGTCGCGCAATAGGCCGGTATTACGAATCAAGGTCAAGACGCCATGAACAAGCATTGGATATATAGCGGAATCGCCGGATTCATCAGCGCATTGCTGTTGATCCTGGGTTTCCGCGATCCGGCCCTGGCGGCGACGGTTGCGAATTTTTCGCATATCCCGCTGTTCATGGTGGCGCTCGGCCTCGGTTTGCCGCATGCGGCTTTTGCCGGAATTGTTGGGCTGATCGTCATGATTCTGGCGATTCATCAAACGGCGGCGATATTTTTTGGCCTTGCCGTGATTTTGCCTGCGGTGATTCTGGCGTATTTCG
>CAYRVJ010000166.1:0-3403 GCA_964427785.1 uncultured Alphaproteobacteria bacterium
GTCGATACCAATTGCGAAGACCATGCGGCAGATGAATGGCGCTATGCCTGCATGAGCCGGCCCTACATCAAGACCAAGCTTGCCGACAAGGTGATGGAAATCAAGCCATACACCTATGATGATTTGCACAAAGTCGGTGATATTGCCGACAAAACAACGCCAAAAAGAATTTAAATTCATACTAACAAAGGAGTCGATATGACTGATGTTACCAACAACCCATTGCTATCCTACTGGATTCAAACGCTAGAACAGGCGGAAAGATCAGATAATGTCTATCAAACAAAAGTTGAGAAGATAATCGATCGCTATCGCGACGAAAGATCCAACGCCGAACGCTCTAGCCGCCTGAATATACTCTGGTCGAATGTAGAAACGCTCAAACCCGCGCTTTATAGTTCGCAACCAAAGCCGCAAATTGAAAGGCGGTTTAAGGATTATAACCCGCTGATACGTGCCTCCTCGCAAGTTCTGGAAAGAGCGTTGCAAGTAAATTTAGATCTTTGCGATTTTGATCTTGTGATGCGCGCTTGCGTGCAAGATCTACTATTGGCGGGTCGCGCGGTTGCACGCGTGCGCTATGTGCCGGAATTGCTAGAAGTGCCGCAAGAGCCAGAACAGCAAAATGATTTTTCCGAAGAAATCCAATTTATGGCGGAAAAAGTAGTGTGCGATTATGTGCATTGGCAAGATTTTTTGCACGCGCCGGCTAGACGATGGGCAGATGTCAGCTGGGTGGCTTTCCGCAATTATCTATCCCGCGACGAGCTACGTTCCCGTTTTGGGGCAGAAAAGGCGGCGGCAGCGCATTTAAGCTGGCAGCCTGGAAACGCGGCAGAAGATTGGGCGGAAATGACGGGAAAAGTTGTCGTGTGGGAAGTCTGGGACAAAACCACAAAACAGGTTTTATGGGTCGCGAAAGGTGGAGATATCAAGGAATCCATTTTGCTGGAGGTGCAAGAAGACCCGTTGCATTTAAGCGGATTTTTTCCTTGCCCGCAGCCGCTATTCGCCACATTGACCAACGATCAATTGACGCCGGTGCCGGATTATCTGCTGTATCAAGATCAAGCCATAGAATTGGATATATTGACCTCACGGATCACATCGCTTGCAAAAATCATTCGCCTGCGCGGCGTATACGACGCGTCCGCAGAACCGTTGCAAAGGCTGTTATCCGATTATGGCGCTGAAAGCCAATTGATCCCAGTCGACCAATGGTCTGCATTGGCGCAAAAAGGCGGCCTTGATGGAATAGTTTCCTGGCTGCCGGTAGAGCGCATGGTGCAAGTTCTCTCGCAACTTTATATGGCGCGGGAAAGGGTCAAAAACGATCTATATGAAATCACCGGCATCGCCGATATTATCCGTGGGGCGTCTGCGCCTTCGGAAACCGCGACGGCGCAACAAATAAAAGGGCGCTTTGCGACGCTGCGTCTTTCGGAGAGGCAAAAAGATGTTGCGCGTTTCAGCCGGGATTTAATCCGCCTGCAAGCGGAAATGATCGCGGAGCATTTTTCTGCGTCGACATTGCATCATATGACGGGCCTTGACGTAACGCCGCAAATGGTCGATTTGCTCCGGGGCGATCAAATGCGCAAATGGAAAATCGACATTGAAACCGACTCCACCATTGCGACGGATGAAATGGCTGAAAAGCAGACCAGAATCGAATTCTTAACAGCTGTCACCAATTTTATGAAAGAAGTCGCCCCGCTGGTGCAGGCGGGCGCGGTGCCTCTGCCGGTCGCAAAAGCGATGTTGCTTTTCGGTGCGCGCGGTTTCAGGGTTGGGCGCGAATTGGAATCGGTCTTAGAGTCCATCGGCCAAGACCAGCTAGTGTCATTGCAAGATGTGCTGGCGCAATCGGCATCGCCGCAAAATCCTAGTCAAATACCCAACGCTTAGAAAAGGAGACGGGATGCGAAAAACCTATGTATATAAAAAAGGCAGGATCCTGAAAAAAATTGATTCTGAAAAGACTTGTCTGGCTCCGCATGTGTTGACCGATATCGCTCCTTATCGCAGCATGGTCACAGGGGAATATATCGGCGGGCGTGCGATGCACCGGCAGCATTTGAAAAAGCATGGATGCATAGAAGTGGGAAACGGATAAAAAAATATGTCTCCACCGATTGACTTTTTCTGAAATTTATGTAGAATGATTTCTAGCATAGATCAATTGTAGCTTGCCTCTGCGTTGCAGAGCTTGCTTTAAAAAATAAAAATAGCCCGCCGGGAATTTTCCCTGCGGGTTTTTTATTGGAAAAAAGGCTATTGCATGAACCAAGATATGTCATCTGAAATCCAATTTGACGAAAAAGCTGAAAATGATTCTTATCCGCAAGGTTCCGTCGCAGCGGATTTAAAATCTGCTTTCGACAAGGCAAAGCTGGGCCACGGCCAATTGCAACAAGCCCATGAAGGAGTGTCCGAGTTCAAAGTTCCGGAACACTGGTCGGAAGAAGACAAAGCCGCGTTCGACGTCCTTGATCCAAAGGCCAGGGCTTGGCTTGTAAATCGCCACCGGGCAATGGAAGGCGATTATACCAGAAAGACGCAAGAAGTTTCAAAGGAACGCAAGAAGCTGGAGAAATTAAGTTCCTTAGAACGCGTACTAGACGCTTATCGCCAGGACCTGCAAGAATCCGGCGTTGATGAGGCAGGAGCGGTCGCGGAATTATTCGACGCCTACAAGCAATTAAAAGCCGACCCGCAAGGAACATTGAAAGCGCTAGCAGACCGGTTTGGGGTGCGTCTTTCCGCTGAAAACGGGATAGGTGCAAAAAGCACAGAAGTGCAAACCCAGCTTGACTGGATCAAGCAAACCTTGCAGGCACAGGCTCATCAGCAATGGAAGCAGTCAATACAAAGAGGACGCAGAACCATTGATGATTTCCTGCAGCAAAAAAATGAAGCGGGGGAGTCTATATTCCCCGATTTCGAACAGTTATTGCCCGAAATAATATTGCTGGCGCGTTCCGACCTAATGGGCGGACGTCAGCCAGACCTAAAAGATTTATATGAACGCGCGTGCTGGTCAAACCCAAAAACCAGGGACAAACAACTTTCCGCCCAGCAAAAAGCGGCGGAAGCAGAGAAAAAGAAGCAAGCACGCCAAAAAGCCGAGGCCGCACGCAAGGCGGGAGCCAGCATCTATGGCTCACCTGCCGGGGACGGAGTTGTGCAAAAACCGGCTAGAACCCTTAGAGAAGAATTGGAAGCGGCCTTTCGCGGCGCGATATAGCTTCAATCATCTTTCTAAGGCTGTCTTAATCGGCTCGAACAGAGCTGGAAATTTTAACAAGCAATAGGAGTTTAAAATGCCAACTTCTCCAAATCTATCGGAGATGATCACTTCGACTTTGCGCAATCGTTCTAAAACGCTTGCCGACAACGTCAG
>CAYRVJ010000167.1:0-3400 GCA_964427785.1 uncultured Alphaproteobacteria bacterium
GATATTTCAATGATTTCCCCGCGCGGGCGCACGGCCAGAACCCGCGCCAGCACGCCCCAATGCTCACCGACGCCGAACGAAAAATGCGTGCGCTCTTCTTCCGTGCCTGTATAGGGCGTAAAATCGATTTCCTCCAAAAGCTGGAGCTGGTAAGCGTTTCCACCCGCAGAAACCATCCACGGGCCGCTTAAAGAGCCATCCTTTCGGCGTAGCACCACATAATGCGTTCCGGCATCGCCAAAGGTCACAGGTTCGGACAGGGACAGCACGGGGGCGTTATAAGCCAGAATATCACCAGCTTCGCCCCAGCGCGGCATATCATGGGAAATCGCAATCAGATCGCCATAGGTCGGAATCATGCCCTCCAGCTCGGTGCGGAACGATACAATGCGCCGCCGATAGCGGTTGGCCGCCGCCATGTACATGCCCTCGCGGATGGCGTGATTTTTATCGGTGCATCCAAACAGCGATACACTTGCGGGCTGTTCTCTAGCGCTGTCTGGCAGGCTGGCGATGATTTCATCCTGTTTCCATGTCTTCTGGTTGAAAAACTCGACCTTGACGCTGTCGGCAGTGTCATCGCCAGGCATTACAAAGTCGATCTTGAAGCTGCCTTTGACGATATTGCGCGGTGAAAACATGGCCACCGGAAGCGTGCGCGGCTCATCCCGCACAAAACGCACCAACCCGCCTTGCAGGAAAGGAATGGCGCGGCCACAGCGTGCGACTTGCGTCAGCGCGTCCCACACGGTCAGTTTGCGGTCGAATACCCCGTTAAAGGTATCGCCGCGTGCCGTCCAAATGGTGTCCAGCGCCACCAGCGCGGATAGATCGATACGGGCATCGGCCAGTTTTGCGCCGTAATTGGCTGTCAGAATGTCGGCCATCACCCAGGCAACCGAGCGCGTCGGCTGCAAAGCACTCCAGCCTGTATCGGGATGCCAGATCTTCAGCTTGCGGGTCACAACGCAATTCACCATGCGGGAAGAACGCTGAGACAGGTTGTCGGTCGCCCGCATCTTCATGGCCAGCATCGTGATATTTCCGAAATCAGACTCTCCGACCAGATGCGATTTTAAGGCGCTCCAGTTGATGTCATTCCCAGCGCGTGCGGAATTATCCTTGGCATTGGTGCGTAAGGCCTGGACTTCATATCGCCCCGCCGTGACCAGATATTTGTAAGTCTTGCGAATGGCCGTATTGGTGGCCGCTGTGTGCGTTTCTGTGGCCAGCGTTGTCCACGCGCCCAGCGCATTGCCCTCATCGTCAATCAGGCGTGCCTGGACTTCCCACGACACGGTGCGGCTGCTTAAACCACCGCTGTCATTGGCGTAATACAGCCCCTTGGGCATGATCACATCCAGCGCCAACAGATCTGTAGTGGTTTCGGTCGGATTGGCCACAAACGGGCCGACCCAATCCCCGCCATCGGCGATGGAAAGCAATTCCTGCCCAGCGATTTCAGGGGCGGTGACCACATCCGTGTCCAGCATAGTGACCACACCGCCAGGCGGGATGATTTCGTAAACGATCTCCTTGAATGAGGTGATCGGCGTATCTTCGATGCAGATTTGCTCGATATCGTACTCGCCCTGGCCGATGACGTGGAGCTGGTAGAGATACTGTTCATTTCCTTCAAACTCCGAATATGGCGCAGCACCGAAATCGGGATAGATGATGTGGCGGCCATAAACGACAGGGATCGGCTCTCCCAAACGTGCCTGGTTACCCTGCGCCTGGATTGAATAGGTCGGGCTTGGCGCAGTCGGATTGTAGCTTATGCCGGAGCTGGGGGATGGCGGCGGGATCAAGGCATTCACCAATACCGAGCCTGCCAGAGCCACGCCTGCTGTCAGCAGCGATATGCCCACCGTGCTTGTCACACCCATGGCTGCCCCCAGCGCCGCGCCCGCATAAGGGGCAGCTACCATGACGGCAATGCTGAGGACGGCACGAAAAATCTTCCCGCCACCACCGCCACCCTGCGGCAAGGTAATAAAGGCGATGACCGTTTCCTTCTGCACGATGACCAGCGGCCAATCCTTGCGGAGAACAGGCTCACCATCCACGATGCAGATGGTGGGCTTGGAAAATTCTGCAATGCCGCGCTCATCCAGCCAACCGCGAATGGTCTGCCCGATGCGGGGCGTGAACAGATCGACGTTTTTGTGCAGATGGAACGGATTATGATGGATGGCGACTTGGGCCATAGATTATCCCCCGATGTGGCGGTAATAATTCTCGATCTTCCAGCCGGTCATGTTCAGATTATTCAGGCTTTGAAACACGACCCCAGCGCCCTGGACAGCATGCAAAATGCCGCCGCCGTCCACATCCAGCCAAACCCCGACATGGATGGGATGGCGGGACTGGCGCAGTAGCGCGACATCACCTTCTTTCGGGGCTATCACTGTGTGCCAGTTTTGTCGTTCGGGATGATCGCGCATGGTGCGGATCAGGGTTTTCATGTCGTTTTCTGCAACAGGAATGACGGACAAATCATGGCCGTAAAGCTGTCTTTGCACCGCCACAACCAGACCCCAGCAATCGTAAGCATCGGGGCCGTCCGAGGCGACGATCCACGGTTTTCCGATATAATCAAAAGCCCAATGTGTCATCGCGTCAGCCCCGAAAAGCGCAAAGAATTATAGGTTTCGGCAGGAAACGCCTTGTTCCCGACATCAAGCATACGGGCGCGGCCTGTGACCCGTGACGTGTCGGCGCTCACTTCCGTCAGCACCAGCGTAAATGGTGGCTCCATCTGCGGCCCTTCCAAATCGTCCGACAAATACGGTCGATAAGTGACCTCGATCTTGCTTTGGCTGTCAGATGCCGCGTCCAGGTGCTTGACGATCTCGCGGCTGGCATTGTCGAGCGTGATCGAGATTTCCGGCACGGGCGCAGTATCGATAGGCGGCAATTCCAGATCGAAACCCATAGCGATAAAGGTCACCATTGCGCCTGCGTTCAAGGGTGCGCCAGCCTCCAACCGCGCTGTCAAATCCTGATTATCCCGCACCACCCGAATGGCGATGGGCTGGCCGTCATCATCCAAGAAAGACGGATGACGCAATTCCAGCGTATGCAGAATAACGACATCGCTGGGTGCAGATGCGTAGGCTTCTCGCAATGCTTCACTGAGCAAGGTATTAGGCATTGTCGATTTCCCATGCTTGCTCCGTGAAATAATCAACAAAAACGCCGTTGATCAAAGAGGCTTCGATAGCATCGGAACGCAACCGGATATCTTGAATTTGCAGCAAAAGCTGTTCGGCCTTTTGCAGGCGATCCTGTTGCTGCTCATCCAGCTTTTCCAGCTTGCCCAGCAAATAAATATCGACCAGTGCATTTTGCTGCTTCCATTGCGGCGCAACCTCCAAAATGCGCCGACCGGCTTCTT
>CAYRVJ010000168.1:0-3374 GCA_964427785.1 uncultured Alphaproteobacteria bacterium
CGCGCCGATTATCCGCAAGACAGTGCTGCCGGACTGCAGCGCGCGCAGATTGTCGCCACTCGCGAGCGGGGTGAAGCTGTCGACGATCGCCTGCAGCCCGAGCACGCCCCAAATGAAAAAGCTCCCGTAAGGGAGCTTTTTCTCTTGTGTTATACTATATTTCACATATGATTCTGAAAAACTCAATGATAATAGCGTTTTTTAGTATCCTTTCGGTGTTGCTAGGGGTTGTGCGAGATAGATTACTTGCCACCCACGTTGGCATCGGAGAGACTCTCGATATTTATAACGCAGCGTTTAGAATACCAGATCTTCTGTATGCCTTTTCACTTGCGTTTGTGACATCTGCTACCGTCGTACCATTTCTTACCGTTGAAGATAAGAAAGGGGAGATAGAAGACCCAAGAAAGAAGCTCTCGTCTATCTTTCTGTTCATCGGATTCGGGCTTACCCTGATTGGTGTATTCTTGGCCGCCACTATGCCGTATTATGCTCGATATGTCGTGCCTGGGTTCACCGAAAACCAGCTCGCTACTTTCATAGATATTAGTCGCCTTCTTCTCATTCAGCCGATCTTACTTGGACTAACCTCACTCATCTCTTGTTTTGCTCAGCTAAAGAACCACTTTCTCCTTTTTGGCGTTTCGCCGCTGGCATACTCGATTGGAATTATAGGAGGTATTCTTTACCTCTATCCAGTGTATGGAGTAGTCGGACTTATCTACGGAGTAATCATTGGAGCAACGGTTTCTTTTCTTATACAAATGTTTTCACTTCGTAATGCAAAGATTGGAGAAGTGCTTTTTCATTTTTCATGGGACCACATACAAGAGCTGATTGTGCTTGGACTTCCTCGTACAGGACTAAATATCATCACACAGGCAAGGGTGATTATTTTTACAGGGTTTGCTACAGTGCTTGGCCCGGGTGTTTTATCGAGCTATCTTTTTGCACAGCGTATTACTGACGCAGTTGTACAGATAATCCAGCAGAGAGTTACTTCAGCAAGTATACCAGTTCTATCAAGAGATGTTGTAGAGCATAAGGTGGCTCTTTATAAAGAGACTGTTAGGCGCTATGTTCTTGCGCTTGGGGGAATAGGAGTTCTTGCGTCGCTCACACTGTATCTTCTCAAGGACGAAGTTATTTATATTTTATATGGTGTCACAGCACAAAATAGCCAGATTGGATTCTTTCTGATTGGATTTTTACTAGTACTACCAGTGCAAATGATGACTGGGTATCTGGTCGTCAGCATGTACTCCTTGAAAGACACAAAGAGTGTTTTTTTTGCAGGGTTCGTCTCAAGCGTCTTAGGGGTTGTTACGGCGTACGTTGCCCTTCCTCATGGCGTGATAAGTCTAGTGTATGGAATAATTGTTACTTTCATAAGTAGCTTCTTAATAGTCTTTTTTCTCTATAATAAGAAAAAGCTCTCGTAGTCAATTATCTTTAATTTATAATACTTCTTTTGTTATTATGGTCATTTTCGTGTAGTATTAGAAAGACCTATGGAAATACGAAACTTTTCAATTATAGCCCATATCGACCACGGAAAATCTACTCTCGCAGATAGGCTTCTTGAAGTTACTAAGACAGTAGATGCTCGCAAAATGAAGGAGCAGGTCTTAGATAGTATGGAACTTGAACGTGAGCGAGGGATTACAATTAAAATGACCCCTGTGCGAATGGATTACACAGCTAAAGATGGGAAGCAGTACGTACTTAATCTTATTGATACTCCAGGGCATATCGACTTTTCTTACGAAGTATCACGATCACTTCGCGCCGTAGAAGGCACGCTCCTCCTGGTCGACTCTACACAGGGTATTCAGGCTCAGACACTCACCACTCTAGAAATGGCTAGAGAGACTGGGCTTACTATTATTCCTGTGATGACTAAAATTGATAGCCCAATAGCGAGACCTGATGATGTGCGAGAAGAAATTGTTGAGCTTCTTAACTGTAGCCCTGATGAAATACTTTCTGTTTCTGGTAAAACAGGAGAAGGTGTAAAAGAACTTATTGAGGAAATTATCCAAAGGGTTCCAGCACCTAAAAGTGAGTTTGGTGACGTTGCTTTTAATCAGTCTCGCTCTCTCATTTTTGACTTTGAATACAGTAACCACATGGGGGTGATTCTTTATGTGCGTGTTCTTGATGGTTCCGTAAAGGCAGGTGATACGCTCTTTTTTGTACAATCAAATCACAAGTTTATTATCCGAGAGGTTGGTACATTTTCACCCGATAAACGAGAGTCTAAGAGCGTCGGGGCAGGTGAGATAGGTTACATCGTAACAGGTATTAAAGAGCCAGGTATCGCGCGCGTTGGAGATACTGTTACCACTCATGGAAGACCGCTTCCAGCTTTCCCTGGCTACGCAGAACCAGTACCGATTGTCTTTGCTTCTATTTATCCAGAATCCCAAGACGAATTCGACGATCTCAGAAGCTCACTCTCAAAGCTAAAGCTTTCTGATTCGTCACTTACATTTGAAGAGGAGTCGTCCGGCGCCCTTGGGCGAGGATTTAGATGTGGATTCCTTGGAATGCTTCACTTAGAGATTGTAACTGAGCGTCTTAGACGTGAGTTTGATCAAGAGCTAGTGGTCACTACTCCATCTATCACTTATGAAGTGACACTAAAGAATGGCGAGGTAGAGATGGTGTACACGCCAATTCACTTTCCTGACCACGGCTACTACCTTTCTGTTCGTGAACCTTGGATACTGCTCACGATTATTACACCGCATGACTACGTGAGTCCACTTATGCAGCTATTCCAGCCACATGAGGCAACTGTTGTGGATCTTCTTGATTGGGGACACGATAGAGTGAAGATAACCGTGCACATGCCTCTTCGAGAGCTTATGCGTAACTTCTTTAATGAAGTAAAGTCAGCGTCAAGTGGGTATGCTTCGATCGTTTATGTGCCAAGTGAGATGAAGGGTGGCAATGTGGCCAGGCTTGATGTATATGTTGCCGAAGAAAGAGTGACTGCGTTTTCTCGCGTTATTCCAGAGAGTCGCACAAGAGAAGAGTCAGAGGAGGTTGTAGAAAAATTGGAGAAGATTCTTCCGGCAGAACTTTTCCGTGTGAAAATTCAAGCGTATGTTCACGGGCGCATTATCGCATCACGTTCGATTGCTCCGATGAAGAAGGATGTAACAGGGTACTTATATGGTGGTGACATTACACGAAAGATGAAGCTACGAGAGAAGCAGAAACGAGGTAAAGATAGAATGGAACGAGAAGGAAAGGTTCATATATCACATGACACATTCCTTAACATGATGAAACCAGGGGAGAAGTAAGAGGGCTCTATTGTAGATAGTAGGTTTCAGATTGTAATTCAAAAAGAATGTAAGAGCGGC
>CAYRVJ010000169.1:0-3296 GCA_964427785.1 uncultured Alphaproteobacteria bacterium
GTATCCGGTCTTACGATCCTTCGGTGGATGAAGATGCGCTGAACCGCGCTTATGTTTTTTCGTTAAAGGCGCATGGATCGCAAAAACGCGCTTCGGGCGACCCTTATTTTTCTCATCCGCTTGAAGTCGCCGGGCTTTTGACCGATATGAAGCTGGATTCGGCTTCGATTATCACGGCCTTGCTGCACGACACGGTCGAAGATACCGGAACCTCGCTCGAGGAAATCAAAAAACTTTTCGGCGCTGAAATCGCCCGGCTGGTGGACGGCGTCACCAAGCTTTCCAAAATCGAATTGCAATCGGACAAGTCCAAACAGGCGGAAAATTTCCGCAAGCTGCTTTTGGCCATGTCCGAAGATATACGCGTGCTTTTGGTAAAGCTGGCCGATAGGGCGCATAATATGCGCACGCTGCATTTCCTGAAAGACCCGGAAAAAAGACGCCGCATCGCGCTGGAAACCGTTGAAATTTATGCGCCGCTGGCGGAGCGGATCGGCATGCAGGCGATCAAGGATGAGCTAGAGGATTTGGCATTCGCCGAACTTTACCCGGATGCGCGCGCATCTATCAACGCGCGTTTAAGTTTTTTGCGCACCCAGGGCGACAATATCATCGGACGGGTTATCGACGAGCTGAAAAAAACCTTGGGCGAAGACGGCGTCGTCGTCAATATCACCGGCCGCGAAAAATCGCCCTATTCGATCTGGCGCAAAATGCAAAAGCGCAATGTCGAATTCGAACAGCTTGCCGATATCATGGCTTTTCGCATCATCGTCGACAAGATCGAAACCTGCTATCAGGCGCTTGGCATCATTCACAGCCATTATCCGGTGGTTCCTGGCCGGTTCAAGGACTATATCTCGACGCCGAAACCGAACGGCTATCAATCCCTGCACACCGCCGTGATCGGCCCGCAGCGCGAAAGAATCGAAGTGCAGATCCGGACTTTGGAAATGCACGAAATCGCGGAAAAAGGCGTCGCCGCGCATTGGAATTACAAGCAAGGCGTCGCGTCCGGCAAAGAAGGCAAGCAATTCCACTGGCTGCGCCAATTGCTGGAAATTTTGGAACAGGCGGAATCGCCCGAAGAATTCCTGGAACACACCAAGCTTGAAATGTACCAGGACCAGGTGTTCTGCTTTTCTCCCAAGGGCGATCTTGTGGCCTTGCCCAAAGGCGCAACGCCGGTGGATTTCGCCTATGCGGTGCATTCCCAGGTGGGGGATTCCTGCGTCGGCGTAAAGATCAATGGCCGGATCATGCCGCTGCGTTCGGTTTTGAAAAACGGCGACCAGGTCGAAGTCATCACATCGAAATCGCAAACGCCGTCGCCGACATGGGAAGAATTCGTCGTCACCGGCAAGGCGAAATCCCGCATCCGCAAATTCATCCGCACCCAAAAGCACGCCCAATATCTGAACCTGGGAAAATCCATTTTGCAAAAAGCCTTCCGCCAAGAAGGCCAGGCGTTCCAGGAAAAAATGCTGGAACCCTTGCTAAAACGATTTAACTGCCAGGATACCGACGATTTATGCGCACTGGTGGGCGAAGGAATTCATACCGGAAAAGAAGTCTATCTGGCGCTGTTCCCTATGGAGCAACAGGCCGCCGGAATCGAAAACATGGCCAAGCCGCAGGCCAAGAACAAGCAGGCCAACAGCCATGCGATCCCGATCCGGGGGCTTATCCCAGGCATGGCGCTGCATTTCGCAAAATGCTGTCATCCGTTGCCGGGCGACCGCATCGTCGGCATCGTTTCCACAGGCAGGGGCGTTACCATCCATACCCAAGATTGCGATGTTCTAAAAACCTTCGCCGATCAGCAGGAACGCTGGCTGGATGTGGGCTGGGACATCGACTATAAGCAGAATGAAAAGCACGTTGCGCGGATAAACGTCGTCATCGCCAACGAGCCTGGCGGGCTGGGCAGCCTTTCCACCGTGATCGGCAAATGCAACAGCAATATCACCAATTTAAAGATCACAAGCCGCAGCACCGAGTTTTTCGAAATCCTGGTCGATGTCGAGGTCGACGATTTGCAGCATTTGAATCAGGTGATCGCCGCCCTGCGCGCCACCTCGGTCATCAATTCGGTCGAGCGGATGACGCAGACCAGCTAGGAAAATAAAATGACACTTCCTATCCGCCTTGGCCTGAATATCGACCATGTCGCCACCTTGCGCAATGCGCGGGGCGGGGGGCATCCCGATCTTTTGCGCGCCGCAAGACAATGCGTCGAGGCGGGGGCTGACGGCATCACCGTGCATCTGCGCGAAGACCGGCGGCATATCCGCGATGCCGATGTTTTCGAGCTGAAAAAAAATCTTTCCGTGCCGCTGAATCTGGAAATGGCGGCAACGCAGGAAATGCTTGATATCGCGCTTGCGGTAAAACCCAACGCCGTTTGCATCGTGCCGGAAAAACGCACCGAGCTTACCACCGAAGGCGGATTCGACGCGGTGAATGCTTCGGCCCAGGCGGCGGACATAATCACAGGTCTTTATCAGGCGAGAATCAAAGTTTCGCTTTTTATCGAAGCATCGGTCGAACAGGTTTTGGCGGCAAAGTCGCTTGGAGCCAAGGCGGTAGAGTTGCACACCGGGGCTTATGCCCATGCCAAGCCGGACGAAAAAGCGGCGCAATTGGCTAGGCTGCGGCAGGCGGCTGAAATGACGGCCCAAGAAAATTTGGAATGCCATGCAGGACATGGCTTGAATTACGACAATGTGATGGATGTCGCCGCCATCGCACCCATAGTCGAGTTGAATATCGGGCATTTTCTGGTCGGCGAGGCTTTGTTCGGCGGTTTGGCGCAATCCGTGCGGCATATGCGTTTTTTAATGGATCAGGCGCGAGAGATAGAGAATCGGCAATGATATTGGGAATCGGCACCGACATCGTTTCGATTTCCAGGGTCGAGGCGCTTTTAAAAAAATTTGGGGCGCGCTTTTTAAACCGCGTCTTTACCCAAGAAGAGCGAGATCGCGCCTTGCCCCGCTTTAGGCCCGGCGCGTCGCTTGCTGCGCGCTTTGCCGCCAAAGAAGCCTGCGCCAAGGCGTTGGGGATCGCTATCCGTCAGGGCGTCACGTTTTTGGACTTTTCCATCGGCAATGACGCCGTTGGCAAGCCACAGGTAAAGATTTTCGGCAAGGCGGCGGAAAGGCTGAATTCGCTTACCCCCGGCGGTATGGAATCGAAAATCGACATCAGCTTATCGGACGAAGGGGATAACAGTATCGCCATGGTCGTCATATCGGCTTGTAAGCAAGGCTAAGACTTGCTACTAATCATTCCCT
>CAYRVJ010000170.1:0-3251 GCA_964427785.1 uncultured Alphaproteobacteria bacterium
GGATTGCCCAAAACGCCCAAAACCGTTCCGCCGGATTTCACGCGCAAGCCCCCGCCATTGGCGGTAAGAAGCTTTGCGGTCTTATAATAGCTTGCTGGAACCGTATAATTTTCCCCGGAACGCAGCACCCGGCTGAATAAGATTGTGTAATTCGCATCTTTGATTTCCACCCAGACATCCTGCGTCGCCTCTAAAATCAAGGCTGGGGCCACAGGAACTGCGGCAGGCGCGGTCGAAACAGGGTCTGTTTGCACGCTGCCGGCAATCGGCGCAACAGGCTGCTGATTTTGTGCTTGCGGCATTGGGTCAAGAGGCCCGGTCAACGTTACCGACGAGGCTGGCTCTTGCTGTAAAGAAAAAGAAGATGCCGAAGGCGGCGTGGATGGCGCTGGGTATTCGTCGGTGGGAGGAATTTGATCCGCCGCTTCCAAAGATTGTTCTTGCGGCAAGCTTACCGTTTCCGATACTTGTTCGGTGGTCAAGATATTCCAGATCGCGATCAGAAACACGAAAGCCGCAATACCGGCCATCACCGCCGATTTTGTGGGGCGGTATTTTTCAACGGGCGTCGGCGCGTTATAGTGAAAATCTGGGTCTAAATCCTGATCCGCTGTTTCGGTTTGAAAATGGCTTAGGATGAAATTCGAATCCAGCTTTAGATATTCGGCATAGGATTTGACGAATCCGCGCGCATAGACAAGCGCCGGAAGTTCTTTGAAGTTGCCGTCCTCTATGGCGCGGAGATGCACCGTGCGGATGCAAAGATTCTTGGAAATCTCGTCATGCTGCAAATTTTGGTCGATGCGGGCCTGGCGCAGCAAATCGCCCACTTTTTTGACGGCGGCTTCGGCAGGCTGGGCGGAAAGGGATGTCGAATTGTCCATAGGTCTTTTTAACGCAGAAAATTGATTTTTGCCAGCCTCTTTAACTGTTTCGCTGCGCTCTTGGCCTTTAGTAGGGCAAAAGAATGTTGCGATCCTTAACAAAAGAGGCGATTTTCGGCCTTAGGCTGTGATCCGGGCTGTCCATAAGCGAGAATAAATAAGGCTGTAAAGTTTGAATTTGCAGCTGCCTTATGACCGACTTGACCGGTCCGATGCTCGGCGCGGCCATGGAAAGCCTTTGCATGCCAAGCCCCACCAACGCCACCGCCGCAAGCGGGTCCGAGGCCATCTCGCCGCATAAAGTCAAAGGCACGGCCTTGGCCCTGCATTGGTCGATCAAATGCTTTATCACCCGCAAGACCGGCGCCGACAAAGCGTCGTAACGCTGTGACGTGCGGCTGCCTACCCGGTCGCTGGCGAACAGGAATTGCAGCAAATCATTGCTGCCGACGGACAGGAAATCGACATGTTGCAGCAGGCTTTCCATTTGCCACAGCAGCGCGGGCACTTCGACCATCGCGCCGACGGCGATTGATTGCGGCAAGGTTTCGCCGTTGGTTTTCAGCCTTTCTAATTCCATGTCGACCAAATTGCGCGCGGAGATGAACTCCGCTACCTCCGCCACCATCGGAAACATCAAAGACAGCCTTCTGCCCGAGGCTGCCCGCAGCAGCGCCCTGATTTGCTGGCGCAGCAGCGAAGGCATATCGAGAGCAAGCCGCAAACCGCGCCATCCCAGCGCCGGGTTTTCCTCGATCCGCTGCGGCAAATGCGGCAAGGCCTTGTCGCCGCCGACGTCGATGGTGCGGAACACCACCGGGCGGTATCCCGCCTGATCCATTATTTCCCGGTAAAATTCGGTCTGCTCGGCGATGCCTGGCAAACTCGCTTGATTCATGAACGAAATTTCGGTGCGGAACAGCCCGACGCCGTCGGCGTTAACCATATCCATTTGCTCGAGGTCGATTTTAAGCCCCGCATTGATAAAAAGCGACACCGGCAGGCCGTCGGCGGTGATCGAAGGCAAATGCCTTGCCGCCGCGAATTGCTGCTTGCGCTTTTGCCGCGCCGTTTGCGCCAAGGCAAAGCTTTGAACCACATCTTCGCCCGGCCGGACGTAAATTTCGCCCTGGTCGCCGTCGACGATCATCGAATCGCCCAGTTCCATCTGGCGCATGATATTGTTGACCCGGCCTACCAGAGGAATATCCAAGGCGCGCGCCACGATCGCCGCATGCGAGGTCTGATTGCCTTCTTCCAACACCACGCCTTTTAAATGCTTGCGGTCGAACTCCAAAAGCGTGGCAGGGCCAAGATCGCGCGCGACGACAATAAAATCCGAATCCATGATATGCGGCGAGAGCAAATTTTCTTCGCCGATTATGTGGCGCATCAGCTTGACGCTGATTTCTTCAAGGTCGATCAAGCGGCTGCGCAGATATTCGTCCTGTGCGGTTTTCAACTTGGCGCGGGTTTCGTTGTACACTTTTTGCACCGCGGCCTCGGCAGAAAGGCCGGTTACGATCGCGTCGCGGATTTTGGTGATCCAGCTTTTATCCTTGGCGGCAAGCTGATAGGCCTCCATCACCTCTGCTGGTTCGGCGCTTTTTTCCGCAAGGCTCGCGGAAACCGTGACAGCCGAATGCAAATCCGCCTGCAGCTTTTCGATGGCGGCGTGCAATTTCGCGATTTCCTCTTGCGGATTGTCGGACAGCATGCGGGTGATGCGCGGCGCGGCATCGTGGATATAGGCTTTGCCGATGCCAAGCCCAGCATTGATCTTGACACCTTTTAACTTGCGCGGCAAAAGCCCCGTGCCTTCGTTGTTGGAGTTTTCTTGGGCAGACACCAGTTCGCTGCTGGTGATGACATAGGCTAAAAGGATGGAGATGGTTTCCAGCGTTTCGACGTCATCATCGCTGTACTGGCGCATGCTGGAATTTTGCACGCACAGAACGCCGACGACGCGGCCGCCAAGCAAGATCGGAACGCCCAGAAAGGATTTGAATTTTTCCTCGCCGGTTTCCGGGCGATAAGCGAAATTAGGGTGCCGCCACGCGTCGCTTTCGGCAAGCGGCGCGGCGCCGGCGGCGACCAGCCCGACAAGCCCTTCGCCGACGCGCAAATAAGTGCGGTTCACCGCGTCCGGGGAAAGGCCCGTGGTCGCAAAAAGTTCCAGCGAATCGCCCGCGCGGCGCACATAAATCGAACACACCTCGGCGACAAGACCGTCGGCTATGATCTTGACCAGCTTTTGCAGCCTTTGCCGGGGATCGGAATTTTCAGCGATTGCCTGACGCAAATCACGCAAGATTTTCTTGGAAACAAAGGGCGTCTGGGCAAGCATGCCCAATTTTTACGCGCTAA
>CAYRVJ010000171.1:0-3232 GCA_964427785.1 uncultured Alphaproteobacteria bacterium
CGGTGGTGCGTTACGGCTATGCGATTGAATATGATTATGTCGATCCGCGCGAGCTATACCCAACCCTGCAAACCAAAAAACTCCCCGGGCTTTTTCTGGCTGGGCAAATCAACGGCACAACCGGATATGAAGAAGCCGGGGCGCAAGGGCTGATCGCTGGAATCAATGCCGCGCTTTTGGCCGAAGGGCGGGGCCGCGAATTTGTTTTGTCCCGCACCGATTCTTATATCGGTGTTTTGATCGATGATCTGACAACGCGCGGCGTTACAGAACCTTATCGCATGTTCACCAGCCGGGCGGAGTATCGCTTGTCGCTGCGATCCGACAATGCCGATCAAAGACTCACCCCAAAGGGTGTGGAAATTGGCTGTGTTGGCCGCATCCGTTCAGAAATTTTTGCTAGAAAAAACAATGATTTAGATATAGCAAAAACCCTTTGCCAGTCCTTGCAAAAAACCCCGAAACAGCTGGAAAGCGCGGGTGTTTCGATCAATCAGGACGGCATCTGGCGCAGCGCCTTTGACCTGCTGCGTCACCGGGTGGAATTTGAAAAACTCGCAGTCCTTTGGCCGGAGCTGGCGGCGATAGATCCGAAAATCCGCGAGCAGCTGGAAATCGAGGCGCTTTATTCAGGATATCTCGAGCGGCAAGATGCCGATATGAAAAACTACCGCAAAGACGAGAACCTGACTTTGCCGGTGGATTTGGATTATGCCTCTATCGGCGGGTTGTCTGCAGAAATGATCGCAAAGCTATCGCAAATTCGTCCCGTGAATCTAGCGGCGGCGGGAAGAATTCCAGGCGTTACCCCGGCGGCGCTGATTATTTTGCTGCGTTATGTTAAAAAGCAAAAACGCCAAAAGATAGAAAAGGCCGCATAATTACGGATTTTAGTTTGAATATTCCAAAAGAAATTGAGGATTATATAATTAAAGTACAAATTGCTTCACGTGAAGCAATTTGTAATATTGTTACCTATGTAGAATTATTGGAAAAATGGAATCCTGTCATCAATCTTGTGGCTAAATCCACCATGCCGGATGTTTGGCGGAGACATATTCTTGACAGTGCGCAGCTTTATTCGCATATTGAAGTGCCGCATAACAAGACCCTGATCGATCTGGGCAGCGGCGCGGGATTTCCAGGGATGGTTTTGGCGATGTTGGGCGTTGGGGCAATGGGGCAAGTTCATTTAATCGAATCGGACGGCAAGAAATGCGAATTCTTGCGCGAAGTCGCCCGTAAAACCGGAACCAAGGTCGAAATTCATCCATCCAGAATCGAAAATTGCGATATTAAGGGCGATATTATCACCGCCCGCGCCCTTGCGCCGCTTGGGGAGTTGATTGAATATTCAAAGGATAAATTAAATCCAAATGGAAAATGTTTTTTTCTAAAGGGTAAAGAGTGGCAAGCGGAATTAAAACAAGCGCAAAAAGCTTTTGATTTCGACTGCACCGATTATGAATCCATCACCGATCCGCAAGCGCGGATTTTGAAAATAGAAAACCTTCGGAGCATCTCATGAACAAACGCGATTTTATCAAGGCCTTGGGCACGGCGGCCATCGCCGCGCCGTATCAAGCGGCGGCGTAAATTCCCCCTCTCTCACGAAGAGGGCAGAAAGGAACGATATGACCAGAATCATCTGCATCGCCAATCCCGCTTCGCTCCTTGCGGAGCTACGCAGGACAAGCGCGGCTCTAAAAAACAAAGGCATTTGCCGCAAGCAAGGGAAAACATCATGACCCGCATTATTTGCATCGCCAATCAAAAAGGCGGGGTCGGAAAAACCACCACCACCATCAATCTTGCCACTTGCATGGCTGCTGTGGGGCGCAAAGTTTTGGTGATCGATTTGGATCCGCAAGGCAACGCATCGACCGGGCTTGGCGTCGGCAAGGCGGCGCGCGCCTTGGGATCCTATCACACCATGCTGGGCAATGTGCCGATACAGGACGCGATCGTTGAAACCAATATCAAAAATCTTTCGATCGTTCCGGCGACGCCGGATTTGGCGGGCGCGGAAATCGAACTTGTGGATGTAGAGCGGCGCGAATTCAAATTGCGCGATGCGATCCAGAATTTCAAGGAAGATTCTTTTGACTTTATCCTGATCGATTGTCCGCCATCCTTGGGCCTTATCACTTTGAACGCCTTGGTCGCGGCGCATGCGCTGCTGGTGCCACTGCAATGCGAATTTTTCGCACTCGAAGGCTTGTCGCAATTGATAAAAACCACCGAACGCATTACCGCGCGCTTGAACCCGAATCTTGAAATCCAGGGCGTGGTTTTGACCATGTATGACAAGCGCAACAATTTATCGGCGAGCGTCGAGGCCGATGTGCGCGAATATTTTGGCGATGTGGTTTACAAAACCGTGATTCCGCGCAATGTGCGCGTTTCCGAAGCGCCAAGCCATGGCAAGCCGGTATTGCTGTATGACCACAAATGCCCCGGCTCCGTCGCCTATATGCATTTGGCATCCGAGGTTTTAAAGCGCGAAGCGGCGCTGGTAAAAAGCGCGGCGGTGGAGAAAGCCGCTTGAATTGGGGTAATGGGGCACGGGGTAATGGGGTAATGGAAAAAATCCGACTCACTACCCTACTACCCCATACCCTACTACCCCTTATAAACGGAGTGAAGATATGAACGCAGAAGTGAAAAAAGGACTAGGAAGAGGGCTTGCCTCGCTGCTTGGCGACGACAATCAGGATTACGCGCAGCTCGATAAAATGCGCAGTTCCAAAAACGTGCCGACGGCGCATATCAGGCCGGGCAAATTCCAGCCGCGCGTCGATTTCGACGCCGAAAGCTTGAAACAGCTTGCCGATTCGATCAAGGCCAAGGGAATTTTACAGCCGCTTTTGGTGCGCCGCGATCCGAAAAACCCATCCGATTACGAGCTAATCGCGGGCGAACGCCGCTGGCGCGCGGCGCAGCTGGCGCAGCTGCACGAAGTGCCGGTCATCATCAAGGAATTCACCGACCAGGAAGCTTTGGAAATCGGCCTGATCGAAAATTTGCAGCGCCAAGATCTGAACCCGATCGAAGAAGCTTTCGCCTATGCGCGGCTGATGGGCGAATTCGATTATACCCAAGACCAGGTGGCGAAAGGACTTGGGAAATCGCGCAGCTATGTCAGCAATATCGTGCGTCTTTTGGATTTGCCGGAAAGCGTGCGCGCGATGTTGCGCGATAAAAAATTATCGGCGGGGCAAGCGCGGCTTTT
>CAYRVJ010000172.1:0-3226 GCA_964427785.1 uncultured Alphaproteobacteria bacterium
GGTTATTTCGACGGCGAATGTCAAACCCAAAGGCGCATTGACGGGGGCAGAGGCGAAAGCGCAGTTCCAGCAATTATTGCGCGATTGGCCGACATGGTTCGATAGGAATGAATTGAAAAAATCGCCTAACGCCAAACTGGCGCATCCCTGGTTCGGGCCGATGAACGCCGCCGAATGGTATAAATTCCTATCCGTCCATCACCGCGTGCATAAAAGACAGGTAGAAAAGCTGGTGGGTTGAGGCTTAACCAGATTTTTCAATTATATTTATGCTTAAAAAAAACTGTTGCTATTACAAAATGATCCCAGTAACCTTATTGCGGCGCAGCATTCTTTGATAGCCGGATTAAATAAACGAGGGGATCGTTATGGCTGAACCAGTTGTTGTTTCTTATCTCGCTTTAACCACCTTATTGGGCGATGCTTATAGCCGGTTTGTTTCGCTTCTTTCCGGTTCCGGCGCGACGATGCGGGAAAGGTTGAATTCTATCCAATCCTCTTTGTCGCGTATTGAAGCGTCGATTGCCAATCAGGACACCGCGCTTGTGCGTGCCGCCATGCTTGCGCTTAAGGATGGGGAAACAGATGTGGCGCTTAACCAGCTGCGCCACGGGTTGGAGGCATATCCGCTGCAGCCAGGCGGCTGGACAACCTATGCCGCCATCATGGCCCTTAAGGGTAACCAGGAAAGGGCTTTGGAAATTTCTAAGCAAATCGTCAGTTGGTTTGGGTTGGATTGTCCGGTGCTGCCCGAAGAAATTAGGAATGCTAAAAAGCAAGAACTTGTGCTAAGCGCCAGCGGAAATGTGGAAAGGGAAATTGTCGCGCTTTCCCATGAAGGCCAGACCGATATCGTGGTTTCCGCGCGCGGCATCGCCGCCGGATTTATGAACCAGGTCGGATTCAAGTTCGCCTTTATCGACACCAGGGCAAAATTTTATGAAATTCATTTTTCGCCCTGGACCGAGCCCGCCCCCGAAGAAACGCGGATAATCCATAGTGAAAATAATAATGGCCTTGATACTACAACGGTCAGGGGAATGACGGATCGTTTTTTGATCGTCAACGATCGCACCGTGGTCGATTTGGACGGCGTTTATCCCACCAAAGAGCTTTCACCAAGCGAAGTGAAATCCATATTCGGCGATTTGTCCTATAGCCGTTGGAGCGGCAGTCGCAAGCACGGGGTAGAGATTGCGCGCGACAGAAAAGAGTATACTTATATGGCAAACCGTTGGAGCGCGTCTGGCGGTTACTTAGGAAAAGATCAAATGACTTCCACGCGCTTGCGGTTAACCGCGACGGTTAAGGCGCGTGGTTAGTAGCAGGAAATCGCTTTTTTAATAATGATACCGGCATTGCACGATAATTAATTTGTTGCCTTCGATTTTATAAACTAACCGATGCTCGGCGTCTATGCGCCGCGACCATAGGCCGGACAAGTCGTATTTCAGCGCTTCCGGCTTGCCGATGCCGTCGAAAGGATGTTCTTGAATCGCTTCGATCAGTTTGTTGATGCGGCGAAGAACCTTTTTATTGTGACGACGCCAGTATTGATAATCTCCCCAGGCATCGTCAGTGAATAGAATATCCATAGTCGTCATTCCGGCGAAAGCCGGAATCCATGCGATGATTGTTTATGGACCCCGGCTTTCGCCGGGGTGACGGTATTATTCATCAGAAATTAGCTTCCGTTTCTTGTACTTTTTGGCGGCAATGTCTTTCAAGGCCTTGCTTAGCCTGCCCGCGTTTTTGGGCGAACGCAGCAGATACATGCTTTCCTCAATGGCGTTATAATCGGCGAGCGACATCATCACCACCGGCTTTTCCGATTGGCGGGTGATAATCACCGGCGCGCTGTCCTCGCAGACCTTGTTCATCACGCTGGCAAAGTTTTTGCGGGCTTTGGTGTAGGTAATGGCGTCCATAGTTATCTCCTTAGGTACTTAATAGGTTACTATATAAGTACTTAAAAAGTCAATAATTTTATTATTTTCTCTGCTTTTGATAATTTTCTATGTAGTTCCAAACAGTTAAAAATATTATAAAAAAACCAATAGCGAATGAAAGAGCTTCTACAAAATACAGAAATGATAAACAAATCAGAAAAACACCAACTGAAATCAGCAAACAATTTATTATTCTCTTAATAAACTGCAGCTCGAACCTGAGATGGATCAGTTTTAATACAAAGAACATCAAAAACAGTAATCCAACAACAACACATATCTTAGATGCACTATCAGACCACTGATAAATATCATAAACGGAAACCTCTTTCGCAGAAGGTACTAAGTCTACAAACTCACCGTACTCTGTTGACTTTAAAGAGGATTGAGATGTGGTATCCTTTATAATTAAATCAAGATAGGGATTATAACTCGGCGAAGCTGTCTTATTCAGGCCGGAATAGGCAAATTGATTTTGGCTCACTTGTGAAATCAATTTCAAAGTTAAGGATAGTATTAAAAAACATATAGCAATGATAAAAAGCTTTGTTATGGATAAATAAGAATAAATCTTTTGTAAAGTTAACATATGCTTTCCTATTCTATTGATTCGCAATTTTCTTATAAATCTCCCCGCCCTGTTCCTTGAATTCGGCGCTTTTTTCGGCCATGCCCTTATTCGCCATGTCGCGGATTTCCTGCGTAATTTTCATGCTGCAAAATTTCGGCCCGCACATCGAACAGAAATGCGCGACTTTGGCGCCTTCGGCGGGCAGGGTTTCGTCGTGGTATTCGCGCGCCGTATCCGGGTCCAATCCCAGATTGAATTGATCTTCCCAGCGGAATTCGAACCGCGCGCGGGATAGCGTGTCGTCGCGCAGCTGCGCCGCCGGATGGCCCTTGGCCAAATCGGCGGCGTGGGCGGCGATTTTGTACGCGATCACGCCTTGTTTGACATCGTCGCGATTCGGCAGGCCCAAATGTTCTTTGGGCGTAACGTAACACAACATGGCGGTGCCGAACCAGCCGATCATCGCCGCGCCGATGGCGCTGGTGATGTGGTCATATCCCGGCGCGATATCGGTCGTCAGCGGGCCGAGCGTATAAAACGGCGCTTCGTGACAGATCTTCAGCTGCTTTTCCATATTCTCTTTAATCAGATGCATCGGCACATGGCCCGGCCCTTCGATCATCACCTGGCAATCCATCTCCCAAGCGATTTTGGTCAACTCGCCCAGCGTTTCCAGCTCGGCGAATTGCGCTTCGTCATTCGCATC
>CAYRVJ010000173.1:0-3181 GCA_964427785.1 uncultured Alphaproteobacteria bacterium
ATGGCGCATCCAAACCCTTAAAGGGCGCGCGCATCGCTGGATGCTTACATATGACTATCCAAACGGCTGTGCTGATCGAAACCTTGATTGAATTGGGCGCGGATCTGCGCTGGTCGTCCTGCAATATATTTTCGACTCAAGACCAGGCGGCGGCGGCCATCGCTGCCAAGGGCATTCCTGTTTTCGCCTGGAAGGGCGAAACCGACGCCGAATACGATTGGTGCATCGAACAGACCATCCACGGCCCGAATGGCTGGGTTCCGAACATGATCCTGGACGATGGCGGCGATTTGACCCGCATCATGCATGAAAAATACCCGAACTTGATCAAGGACGTGAAGGGCGTGTCCGAAGAAACCACGACCGGCGTTCACCGGCTGCATGAAATGCATAAAAAGGGCTTGTTAAAAGTCCCGGCCATCAACGTCAATGATTCCGTCACCAAATCCAAATTCGACAATTTATACGGCTGCCGCGAATCCTTAGTCGACGGCATCAAACGCGCAACCGACGTTATGGTATCAGGCAAGGTCGCCGTGGTCGCCGGATTCGGCGATGTCGGCAAGGGATCGGCGGCAAGCTTGCGCACCCAAGGCGCACGCGTTTTGATCACTGAAATCGACCCGATTTGCGCGCTGCAGGCCGCGATGGAAGGATACCAAGTCACCACCATGGAAGAAGCGGCAAGCCAGGGCGATATCTTTGTTACCGCCACGGGCAATGTCGACGTGATCACGTTGGATCACATGCGCAAAATGAAAGACCGCGCCATTGTTTGCAATATCGGGCATTTTGATTCCGAAATCCAAATCGGCGCGCTGCAAAACATGAAATGGAACGAAATCAAGCCGCAAGTCGACGAAGTGACCTTCCCCGACGGCAAGCGCCTGATCGTTCTGGCCAAGGGACGCCTTGTCAATCTTGGCTGCGGCACAGGACATCCCAGCTTTGTGATGAGCACGTCTTTTACCAACCAAGTGCTGGCGCAGATCGAATTGTGGAAAAACGCCGCCCAATACAAAGTCGGCGTTTATAAGCTACCCAAGGCGCTGGATGAAAAAGTGGCGCGGCTGCACCTGGATAAGATCGGTGTTAAACTGACCAAGCTGTCCAAACAGCAGGCGGAATATCTCGGCATCTCGGACAGCGGCCCCTTTAAGCCGGAAGATTACCGGTATTAGGATAATCCGATGGCCCTGCCCCCAGAAAGTCTAGTTTTTCTTTACGGCGCGGGAGCAGGCGTCGGGATCGGGGGATTGTTATTTACGGCCGCCTATCGTGGTCTGATACGCCCCAAATTGCGGCAAGCGCATGCAAGGGCCGATCAGCTAGAAAAATCCGCCCGCATTCTTGAAGAATCGCTCAATCAAGGCGAAGAGGCGGTGTTGCTTTGGCCCGCCCATAGCGGCGAAGAAGTCGCAAGCCGTCAGCTGCATGAAATTCTGGCCATACCGGCGCTAATCCGCAAAGTCGGTCTGATCGACCTTTTGAATCTTTTCGACGGCTCGGCGCGGGTCGAGCTGGAATCCGCCGTGCGCGGATTGCGCGTCAACGGCGAAGGATTCCGGCTGAACTTGCCCAGCACAAGAACCAAGCGCGATTTTACTTTGCAGGGTTCGCGGCTTACAACGGACAAGGGCGCATTTCTGGCAGACATCTTACGCATTCGCGACGAAACCGAAGCTTTGGGCGAAAAAACCAAGCTTTCTTCCGAAGCCCGCACCATGGGAAGCGAGGCCAAGCGCCTTAAAAACCTGCTAGACACTTTGCCGATTCCGGTCTGGCAGCGTGCACAAGATCTAAGCATCGTTTATTGCAACAAAACGTACAAGCAAGCGGTTGAGGGCGACCCAACCCTGCCCGGCATGGCGAAGAAATACGAAATCGGCGCGGGCGCTCTGGGCGCGGACGGACGCATCCTGGCGCAAAAGGCCTTGAACTACAAGCGCGCGGTCCATGAAAAGCATCCCGTCGTCCTGCAAGGCAGCCGCAAATTGCTGGAAATATTTGAATCCCCTATCGCCGGAACCGACCCTGAAAGCATCACCGGCCTTGCCGGCTGCGCGCTCGATTATTCCACCCAGGAAGAAATCAGAAAAGAACTGGAAAGACAGGAAAAGGCCCAAGGCGAGCTTTTGGAATCTTTGGATTCCGCAATCGCCATTTTCGGCACCGACCGCCGCCTGCGTTTTTACAACACCTCTTTTTCCGAGCTTTTAAAGCTGGAAGCCACTTGGCTGAATACCAAGCCGGATTTGGGCGAGGTCATGGAATCTTTGCGCGAACGGCGGCTTTTGCCGGAAGTCGCCGATTTTCCAGCCTTTAAGCGCAGCTGGCTGGATTTTTTCACGGGCCTTCTCGAAGCGAAAGACGAATTATTACACCTGCCCGACGGCCGCACATGGCGCATGATGGTGACGCCGCATCCGCTGGGGGGCCTCGTATTCATTTTCGACGACGTCAGCGACCGGTTCAAGCTGGAAGCGTCGCACAGCATGCTGTCCGCCGTGCAGCGCGAAACCATCGACAACCTTTACGAGGCGATCGCCGTGTTCAGCGAGAACGGCAAATTGTCGCTTTATAACCCCGCCTTTGCCGAAATTTGGAAACTGTCCGCCGACCAACTGAAAAAAGAGCCGCATATCAGCGAAGTTCTGGACTGGACCAAGGATTATTTCAACGGCAAGACCGGGTGGCAGGAGTACAAGCAAAAGCAAGTCCAAATCTTGAACCAGCGCGAAGAAAAACGCGGGCGCTTGGAACGCAAGGACGGATCGATCCTGGATTACGCCATCGTGCCGTTGCCGGACGGCGGGTCGCTGTTCAGCTATGTCGATATCACCGACCGGGCGCGGGTTGAAAACGCGTTGCGCGAACGGGCCGAGGCGCTGGAAACGGCGGATCAGCTGAAATCCGAATTCATCGCCAACGTGTCTTACGGTTTGCGCGCGCCTTTGACGTCGATCATCGGATTCGCCGAAATCTTGCATAACAATTATTTCGGCAAGATGAATAAAAAACAAGGCGAGTACAGCCAAGGCATACTCGATGCCGCCAATAGGCTATTGACGCTTATCAACGACATATTGGACCTTGCCAGCATCGAGGCGGGGTATATGAGCCTGCAATATTCCAGTTTTTCGGTGCATGGCATGCTGGCCTCGGTCATGAATTTCGTGCG
>CAYRVJ010000174.1:0-3163 GCA_964427785.1 uncultured Alphaproteobacteria bacterium
TCTTGGACACCAGCCCGCCATAGGTTTCAACGCCCAAAGACAGCGGCAATACATCGAGCAGCAAATGTGCCGCGCCTTGCGTCAACGCTTCGGCCTGGATCGCCGCGCCCGCCGCGACCACCGTATCGGGATCGAGATTCGATAACGGCGCTTTGCCAAAAAATTCCTGCAGCTTTTGCCGCACCAACGGGACGCGGGTTGATCCGCCTACCAGAATAATGTCTTTGACCTCACCCTTATCCTTATCCGCATCGATCAGCACGCGCTGTAATATTTTAATCGTGCGCGTTACATATTTTTCAATCAAGGATTCCAATTGCGCGCGGCTTAGCGACAAGGCGCCGTCTTTCCATTCTACGGCTTGCGTCAAATATTCCTTGGCTTGTCTTGCGCAGCGCAACGCATCGTGTAGATTTCCTGAATTCAAGGAAATCTGATTATTCTTCGCCCAATATTCGACAATCGCTTTATCGAAATCATCGCCGCCCAGGGCGGTATCGCCGCCGGTGGCCAGCACTTTGAATACGCCTTTATCTAGATTCAACAGCGACACATCGAACGTCCCGCCGCCGAGATCATAGACCGCATAGATGCCCTCGGCGTTATTACCGAGCCCATAGGCCAAAGCCGCCGCCGTCGGTTCGTTCAAAAGGCGCAAGACATCCAGCCCCGCCAGTTTCGCCGCATCGCGCGTTGCGGCGCGGGCGGCATCGTCGAAATAGGCGGGAACGGTGATCACCGCCTGGTTGATTGTTTTGCCCAGCGCCTTTTCCGCGCGCGCGCGCGCGGTTTTTAAAATCTCGGCGGAAATTTCAATCGGCGTTATGATTTTGCCGTTGATGTTCAGCCGCACCATGCCTTCGGCGCTGCGGTCGATTGGATAAGCCTCGATCCCATGAATCGCCGCCACTTGATCCGCGCTTTTGCCCATCAGCCGCTTGACCGACGCGATGCGGGTTTCGCCATAGGTGATGACAGACGGGATTAGCGCTGCGCCGGATTCGTCGGTCAATATTTCTACATTGCCTTGATGCGAAAACGCGACCACCGTATTGGTCGTGCCCAGATCGATACCGATAGCCGGATTGACATCCCCAGCATGCGGTTCTGGCGTTTGGCCCGGTTCGTGGATTTGCAAAAGATGCATTACGCGCTCTCCACCATCGTCATCTGCTTTTCGCGCAGTTCCGTCTGAAATTTGTCCAAGTAGCGCAAACGCAACATGGCTTTTTGTACGCCGTCCCAATCGCGGCTTGCCAGCAGCGCGGAAAGCGCGGCATGGGCGGATTTTATTTCCCCGGCCATTTCCGCCTTGGCGGCTTGCAATTCCACGGTGCTTGCGATGTCTTCCAGCCGCTCGCGCCGCTCCAGCATTTCGGTCAGCAAATCTTGGTCATAAATAGTGCGCTCGGCCTCGATATCGAATTTAACGCCGTGCTGCGCCAAAATATGGCCCGCACGCTTCAGCGGGTCTTTCAATGTTTGATAGGCTTCGTTGATCGACACCGCTTGCCCCTGCGCCGACAGCTTTTCGGCGCCGGTTTTGCCGGCGAAGCGGTCGGGATGGAATTGGTTTTGCAATTCCACATAACGCGATTCCAATTGCGAAAGGTCGATATCGAATTGAGCGGGCAGGCCGAATAAAGCAAAGAAATCACCGATCACTGTCACTGCCCACCGTCACCGGACTACACATGAAACGACTCACCGCAGCCGCAACGGCCTTTTTCATTGGGATTCTTAAAGGTAAAGCCGGATTGCATCTTGTCTTCGACATAATCCATCACCGTGCCCAGCAAAAACATCGTCGCCTTGGGGTCGATCAGTATCGTGATGCCTTTTTCTTCGATCACATCGTCGAATTCCGTCTTTTCATCGGCATATTCGATCGTATAGGTCATGCCGGAACAGCCGCGCGCCTTGACCCCGACGCGGATACCAAGCGACGGCTTGCCGCGCCCTTCCAGGATTTGCTTTACCCGCGCTGCCGCAGCCTCGGTCACTTGCATGATCGCGGCTTTTGGCCTTGCGGCGCGGGCCTTGACGGCGGATTCCGGCGCAGCGGGAAGTTCCTTGGATTCAGTCATGCAGCTGGTCATATCTATTCCTTTATTCTGCCGCCAATTTCGGCTTTTCTTGTTTCGCCTTGTAATCATTGATCGCGGCTTTGATCGCATCTTCGGCCAGGATCGAGCAGTGGATTTTAACAGGCGGCAAGGCCAGATGCTGCGCGATTTCGGTGTTTTTGATCTGGGCCGCGTCGTTGACGTTCTTGCCCTTGATCCATTCGGTCGCAAGCGATGACGAAGCAATCGCCGAACCGCAGCCGAATGTTTTGAACTTGGCTTCTTCGATGACGCCTTGTTCATTCACCTTAATCTGCAATTTCATCACGTCGCCGCAAGCAGGCGCGCCGACAAGGCCGGTTCCGACATTCGGATCGTCCTTATCCAATGACCCGATATTGCGCGGATTTTCATAATGTTCGATCAGTTTTTCGCTGTAGGCCATTTTAACTTCTCCTTACTTTAAAATTAATGCTCCGCCCATTGGATCGATTTCAGATCGATCCCTTCTTGCACCATTTCCCACAGCGGGCTCATGGCGCGCAATTTTTTGACGGCGGTCGTAATATCGCGCACCGCGATGTCTACTTCTGCCTCGGTGGTAAACCGGCCAAAGCCTAGGCGCAAGCTGGTGTGGGCCAATTCTTCCTCGACCCCCAGCGCGCGCAGCACATAAGACGGCTCAAGGCTCGCCGAGGTGCAGGCGGAGCCCGACGAAACCGACAGATTCTTGATTCCCATCATCAAGGATTCGCCCTCGACGAAGGCAAAACTGATGTTCAAATTGCCAGGGATGCGCTGCTGCATATCGCCGTTGACGTAAATCTCATCCAGCTCCTTGCGGATGCCGTTCAAGAAGCGGTCTTGCAATTTGTGCAAACGCGCATCCTCGGCGCCCATTTCCAGACGCGCGATTTCGCAGGCTTTGCCAAGCCCGACACAAAGCGGCGTCGGCAAAGTGCCGGAACGCATGCCGCGTTCCTGACCGCCACCTGAAATCAGCGCCTGCAAGCGCACGCGCGGTTTGCGGCGTACATATAAAGCGCCGATGCCCTTGGGGCCGTAAATTTTATGGCCGGAGATCGAAAGCAAATCGA
>CAYRVJ010000175.1:0-3075 GCA_964427785.1 uncultured Alphaproteobacteria bacterium
AAGAACAAATAGAGCTGGACGAGGCGGGCTTGACGGCGTTCGAGCGCAAGAATTCCTGAGCCGCGGCCCAGGAAAAAATCTTATTCCTTCGGTACGGTCATAAAGGTTTCGGTCATGCCGTAATCGGTGATCTTGCGCTCGACGGCAAGCACTGTGCCCTCTTCGCGGTTGGCGAGCTTTCCGGCGTGGTCGGCTTCGTCATTGGCGACGGCGAACGCCTCGTCCAAATCCTTGCACAAGCCTATTTCCACAAGATGATGCGCCAGGCGGTTGATCGCTTGTTGGAATTCGCGCTGCTGTATTTCGGACACCTCGACATAGCGGGCATAGCCGAAGCTCTCGGTTCCCATCCAGCCGTTGAAAATTTTTTCTTGCGCCGAGGGCGAATCCAGATCGACTTTGGAAAAAATGCAAGTGGCGGGGACGGCCCACTCCATTGCCTTGGCTTCGGGGGAAAGCGGCGGGCGTTTTTCTTCGGACGGGGTGTAAATGCGCAGGAATTTCATATTGCCGATTATACGGCATCGTGTTTTTTAAGGGCAAACGAATTCGTGCGGCGGCCCCGCAGATTTCCCTATGCTGTAATCTTCTCTGAGGCGGTTTTCTCTCGCTGGCGCTTGTGCTGGTACATTTCGGCGTCGGCTTGCTTGTAAAGCTCGGCTGTGGTCATGTCGGATTCTAGCGGCACGAGGCCGAAGCTGGCCTTGACGCCGATTTCCTGGCCTTGCCATTCGACGATAAGGCTGTTTACGAGCTTGCTTAGCTCGGTGGCGCGTTCCTTGGCCTTGGAAACGGAAGTATCCATCATCAGAATCGCGAATTCGTCGCCGCCAAGCCGGGCGACGGAATCGGAAAGACGCACATTCTCGTTCAAAAGATCGGCGACGCGCACCAGCACTTCGTCGCCTGCGGCGTGGCCATGGGTGTCGTTGACCGATTTGAATCCGTCCAAATCGCAGATCACCAACACGCCTTTTTTGCTTTTGCGCTTGGCGCTGGATAGGGCGCGGCTCATTTCCCGGTGAAAACCCCGGCGGTTCAAAAGCCCTGTGGTTTCGTCGGTGATGGCGAGATTTTCCAGCTGGTTGATGCGGGTTTTTTGTTCGGCGATTTCCTGCTCTGCGGCGCGCACGGCGATCAGCGCGGTGCGCAAAAGATTTTGATCGTCCGATGAGGCGGGCGAGGAAGCGGGCAGATTCACCTTGCGCAGGCGTTTCGCGAAGCTGGAAAAATCCAGGGAAATGCCGCTGAAATTGCCGTCAAACTCATTTATGAAGCTGTTGTTCATGGTATTGCTCCTCCCCCAAAATCACGAAATCCCTTTCGTATCTTTTTAGAAGCAATAACCAGGCCAAGTATTTGTTGTTT
The DNA here is from genome assembly GCA_964427785.1 of uncultured Alphaproteobacteria bacterium. Lineage (GTDB taxonomy): Bacteria > Pseudomonadota > Alphaproteobacteria > SHNJ01 > SHNJ01 > CAYRVJ01. Next base: position 1,369 of record CAYRVJ010000175.1, read on the forward strand.
ATTTTCAATGCTTTATATTGAATTAAGGGGGGCTTGGGCAAAAAATGCCGCCCTATTCTTGCCAAGGGCTTAGCCGATTTTTCCTAATGCCATATCTTTTTCACACACGCAGATGCGGGAAACGGCCAAGGCAAATTGCAAACAAGCAGGATCAAATGCCTTTGATACCCCGCTTTTTAAGGAAAAATTATTTACTATTGTGCTATGCAGGAAGCTGCCTTTAAAAAAATGAAAAAGGACCTGTCTTGGCCAAATCCGCCGCAACCGCCAAAAAAATTCTGATCGTGGAAGATAACGAGCTGAACATGAAATTGTTCAACGATCTTCTGGAAGCGCATGGCTATGAAGTCATCCAAACCCGCGACGGCTATGAAGCCATGAAAAAGGCGCGCGAACACAAACCCGATTTGGTATTGATGGATATTCAGCTGCCGGAAGTGTCGGGGTTGGATGTCACGCGCTGGCTGAAGCAAGACGCCGATCTAAAGCATATTCCCGTCATCGCCGTCACTGCCTTTGCGATGAAGGGCGACGAGGAGAAAATCCGCGAAGGCGGGTGCGAGGATTACATCGCAAAGCCGATTTCGATCACCCATTTCCTTGAAACCATAGCCAAGTATTTGACGTAACGAACCATGCCAGGCCGCGTCCTAGTCGTAGATGATGTACCCGCCAATATCCGCCTGCTCGAAGCAAAGCTGAGCAACGAATATTACGAGGTGCTGAGCGCAAGCAACGGCCAGCTTGCACTCGAAATCGCCCGCCAAGAATCCCCCGACGTTATCTTGCTGGACGTGATGATGCCGGAAATGGACGGGTTCGAGGTCTGCCGCAGGCTTAAATCCGATCCCGTCACCAGCATGATCCCGATCGTGCTTGTCACCGCCTTGTCCGATACCAAGGACCGGGTTGAAGGGCTGCGTTCCGGCGCGGACGATTTTTTGACCAAGCCGGTGCAGGATGTGCCGCTATTCGCGCGGGTGCGTTCTCTGATCCGCCTGAAAATGATGATGGAAGAATGGAGCGCGCGCGACAAAACCGCGCGCCAATTCGGCGTGATGGCGGAACAGGGCGCGATGCCCAGCGACGACGGCCGTTCCGGCCAGCTGCTTTTGATCGAACAAAACGCCATCGAGGCGTCGAATATCGTCGACGTCTTAACGCAAGACGGGCACGAAATTTTGGGCGCGACCAATATCGAAGAAGGGCTTGCGCTGTCGCAAGAACACGCATTCGATCTGATCATGGTCAGCACCGCGATCCAAGAAGACGTCGCCTTGCGGCTTTGTTCGAAATTGCGGATTCAGGAAAAAACCCGGCACACGCCGATATTGCTTTTGGCCGATGTCGACGACAAGGGCAAGCTGGCCCAGGCGCTGGATCTTGGCGTCAACGATTACATCATCACGCCCGCCGACCGCGACGAGCTTTTGGCGCGAAGCAGGATCCAAGTGCGCCGTGCTCGGTTCCAGCAAATGCTGCGCCAGAATTACGAACAAAGCCTGACCATGGCCCTGATCGATCAGCTGACCGGGCTTTATAACCGACGCTATTTTGAAAGCCATGCGCAAGAGCTTTTGGACCGAGCGAAAAAAACCGACAAGCCGCTTTCGGTGCTCGCCATCGACATAGATTTTTTCAAAAAAATCAACGATACCCACGGCCACCAGGCGGGGGACGCGGTGTTAAAGGAATTGGCGCAACGAT
>CAYRVJ010000176.1:0-3058 GCA_964427785.1 uncultured Alphaproteobacteria bacterium
TTTCGTTAATTCGCTTGGCTTTTGGCAATAAAGCCTTTAAAAACAAAAACTTAAATTCAAACGGAGAAATAGATTATGGCACGCGTCATCGGCATCGATTTAGGCACCACCAATTCTTGCGTCGCGATCATGGACGGCAAGGCTGCCAAGGTTTTGGAAAACGCCGAAGGGCACAGAACCACGCCTTCGATCGTGGCTTTCACCGACAAGGGCGAGCGTTTGGTCGGCCAAGCGGCGAAACGCCAGATGGTGACGAACCCGTTTGAAACTTTTTACGAAATCAAGCGTTTGGTCGGGCGCAAATTCGACGATCCGATCGTGCAAAAAGAAATCGGCCAGGCGCCATACAAAATCGTCAAGGGCGACAATGGCGATGCCTGGGTGGAATCCAAGGGCAAAAAATATTCGCCCGAGCAAATCTCGGCCTTTATTCTGCAAAAGATGAAAGAAACGGCGGAAAATTTCCTCGGCGAAAAAGTGTCAGAAGCCGTCATTACCGTTCCCGCCTATTTCAATGACGCGCAGCGCCAAGCGACCCGCGACGCCGGAAAAATCGCCGGGCTTGAAGTCTTGCGCATCATCAACGAGCCGACCGCGGCGGCGCTTGCCTATGGCATGGAAAAAAAGGGATCGGGAACGATCGCGGTATATGATTTGGGCGGCGGCACTTTCGACGTTTCGATTCTCGAGATCGGTGACGGCGTATTCGAGGTCAAATCCACCAACGGCGACACGTTTTTGGGCGGCGCCGATTTCGACAAGAAAATCGTCGATTTTCTGGCGCAGGAATTCAAAAAAGACCAGGGCATCGATCTGCGCGGCGACAAGCTCGCCTTGCAGCGCCTGAAAGACGAAGGCGAAAAGGCCAAAATCGCGCTATCCAGCGCGACCGAAGTCGAAATCAACCTGCCCTTTATCACCGCCGACGCCACCGGGCCGAAGCATTTGAACGTCAAATTGACGCGGGCGAAATTGGAATCTTTGGTCGACGATCTGATCGAAAAGACCATGGAGCCTTGCAAAAAAGCGATGAAGGACGCGGGCGTTTCCGCGTCCGATATCCAAGAAGTCATCTTGGTGGGCGGCATGACGCGCATGCCGCGCGTGATCGAAGCCGTGAAAAAACTGTTCGGCAAAGACCCGCATCGCGGCGTCAACCCGGACGAGGTCGTCGCCATCGGCGCCGCCATCCAGGGCGCGGTATTGAAGGGCGACGTCAAGGACGTTTTGCTTTTGGACGTAACGCCTTTGTCGCTAGGCATCGAAACTTTGGGCGGCGTGTTCACAAGATTGATCGAGCGCAACACCACGATCCCGACCAAAAAATCGCAAGTATTTTCCACCGCCGAGGACAATCAGACCGCGGTCACGATCCGCGTGTTCCAGGGCGAGCGTGAAATGGCCGCCGACAACAAGCTGCTTGGCCAATTCGATTTGATCGGCATTCCGCCATCCCCGCGCGGCGTGCCGCAGGTCGAGGTCATTTTCGACATCGACGCCAACGGCATCGTGCATGTGACGGCAAAGGACAAGGCCACCGGCAAGGAACAGCAGATCCGTATCCAGGCGACCGGCGGATTGTCCGAGGCCGACATCAAGAAGATGGTCGATGACGCGGCAGCACACGCCGCCGACGACAAAAAGCGCAAAGAGCTGGTCGAGGCGCGCAATTCCGCAGAAGCCATGATCCACTCGGCGGAAAAAAGCCTGAAAGAATTCGAAGAAAAGGCCGATCCCGCCGACAAGGCCGCGATCGAAGCCGCCATCGCCGATTTAAAGTCGGTCAAGGACGGCGACGACGTGGCCGCGATCCAGGCGAAATCGCAGGCGCTGGCCCAAGCCTCGATGAAAATGGGCGAAGCCATGTACAAGGCGCAGCAAGCAAGCGGCGAAGCCCAGCCCCAGGACGGCGCGCAGCCCGAACAGGCGGCCAACGACGCCGACAAGGTGGTCGACGCCGAATTTCAAGAAGTGGATGAGAAGAAAGGTTCCTAGTTCCAAGTTCCTAGATCCTAGTTTACGGCAATAAATTCAAACAGGACTAGGAACGAGGCGTCTAGGCACTAGGAACTAAAATGAGCAAGCAGGATTACTACAATCTTCTCGGCATAGATCGCGGCGCTTCGGCTGACGAGATAAAGGCCGCGTTCCGCAACAAGGCCAAGGAATATCATCCCGACAAAAATTCCGGCGACAAGGCCGCCGAGGCGAAGTTCAAGGCGATCGGCGAAGCCTATGAAATCTTAAAGGACGATCAGAAACGCGCCGCTTATGACCGCTATGGCCATGCCGCGTTTGAAAGCGGCGCGGGCGGATTCGGCGGCGCAGCGGGCGGCTTCGATTTCACCACCGGCTTTGCCGATATTTTCGAAGAAATGTTCGGCGATTTCATGGGCGGGCGCAAGCAGGGCGCGACCGGGCGCGGCGCGGATTTGCGCTATAACATGGAAATTTCTCTCGAAGACGCCTTTGCGGGCAAAGAAACCACGATAAAAATTCCGGGCAGCGAGCCTTGTCAGGATTGCAATTCGACCGGCTCCGCCGACGGTTCCGCCCCCGCGGCCTGCGCGCATTGCGGCGGCGCGGGCAAGGTGCGGTCAAACCAGGGATTTTTTATGATCGAGCGCACCTGCCAGGTTTGCTCCGGCCATGGCAGGGTGATCAAAAACCCTTGCCGCACCTGCGCCGGAACCGGGCGTTCGCGCCGCGAAAAAACGCTTGCGGTTTCGATCCCGCCCGGCGTCGAGGACGGAACGCGCATCCGCCTTGCGGGCGAGGGCGAGCCGGGCACGCGCGGCGGCAATGCCGGGGATTTGTATATTTTCCTCGCCGTCATGCCGCACAGCTTGTTCAAACGCGAAGCCGCGAATTTATTCTGCGAAATCCCGGTCGATATGGCCACCGCCGCCTTGGGCGGCGAAACGGATGTCCCGGGCATAGACGGCAAGACGGCGAAAATAACCCTCCCCCCCGGAACGCAGCATGGGCAAAGATTCCGCCTGAAAGGCCAGGGCATGAGCGTTCTGCGCGCCAAATCGCGCGGCGATCTATTCGTCGC
>CAYRVJ010000177.1:0-3026 GCA_964427785.1 uncultured Alphaproteobacteria bacterium
CCGGCTGCGGCGCAAAGCCCATAATATAGGTATTGCCGCCCGCCTGCTGCCAATCATTGCTGAAACTTAGGATCGGAATATCGGGCCTGGAACCCTGTTTGATCGCGCGCAGCTCGGCGGAAAAAAGCGGGCCAAGGATAATTTGCGCGCCTTCGGATACCGCCTTTTCATAAGCCGCCCGCGCCAAATCCGCCCGCCCGCCGGTGTCATAAGGCACTATTGCGACATTGGAATCCGGCAAGGCGAACAGCGCCATCACAGCCATATTCTGCATCGCTTGGCCTAAATCCGCCTGCGCGCCGGTCAAAGGCAAAAGCAGGGCAACGCGCTGCGGCGCGTTTTGCGCCGCCGCAGGGATGGCGCAGGCAAGAATCAGGTAAAAGACGATGGCGAAAAGGCCGCGCATATGGTTTATTCTCTGTATGCAAAAAAGTTTCGACGCCGCCATCATAGCGCAAATCGCATCCAGCTTGCCAGAATTAAAGCTTCCTGCCGGGCTTTATGTCGTCGCGACGCCGATCGGCAATCTGGCCGATATCACCTTGCGCGCGCTGCATGTCCTAAAAAACGCAGATCTGATCGCGGCCGAGGATACCCGCCATAGCGGCCAGCTTTTGGCCGCTTATGGCATCAAAAAAGACATGATTTCTTATCACGATCATAACGAGGAACAGCGTGCGGAAATGCTGGCGCGCAAAATCGCGGATGGAAAATCGGTCGCGCTGATATCGGACGCCGGAACGCCGCTTTTATCCGATCCCGGATTCGATTTGATCCGCGCCTGCCAGGAATCCGGCGTTCGGGTCATTCCCGTTCCCGGCGTGTCCTCGGTGACGGCGGCTTTGTCGGCGAGCGGCATTGCGCCTTTGCCTTTCGCTTTCTTGGGATTTCTTCCCGCCAAAGGCGCCAGGCAAAAACTGCTCGATTTCAAGGACGCGCCGGCAAGCTTGGTATTGTTCGAATCGGCGCAGAAATTGGACGGATGCTTGGAATTATGCATCGAAATTCTCGGCGACAGGGATGCCGCCCTCGCGCGCGAGCTGACCAAGAAATTCGAAGAGATCAGGCGCGGCAGCCTGTCTGAATTGCGCGCGCATTACGCCGCGAACCCGCCCAAGGGCGAAATCACCCTGGTGATATCGCCCGGCGGCAAGGCAGGGATGGACGAGCAAGGTCTTGATAATTTGCTGCGGGCGCTGTTGCAAGAAAACTCGCTTAAAGATGCGGTGGACAGCGCTGCGGAAGCTTCGGGCATGCCGCGCGGACAGGTATATAAAAGGGCGCTTGTTCTAAAAGCAGCGGAAGGTTAACGATCGCCATTAATTTACTGTCGACCGGCCCCTAAAACCCTAGACAGAAAGTTCTGAAAACCCTATTATGCTGTCATAAATTTTCCGGGGTTTTTTATGCGTTTTATCGCCATTTTTCTGATTTCCATTTTTTTCGCCGCGCCCGCTTTCGCGCAGGCACAGCGCCAAAGCCCCGATCTTTTGACCTTCGGCGTCGGCGAATTCGACGTGCTGGACAATCACGAGGCGGGGGAATTCGTCGTGGAATATCGCTGGCAAACGCCTTTGTTTTGGAAAATTTCGCCGCTGGTCGGCGTGATGGCGACGACCGATGCCGGGTTTTACGGCTATGGCGGCTTGCAGGCGGATTTTTATCTGTCGGATAATTGGATCGTCAATCCGAATTTCGCCGTCGGCGGCTATCACAGGGGCAGCGGCAAGGATCTGGGCCATGGGTTGGAATTCAGATCCGGCATCGAGCTTGATTATCAATTCCAAAATTATTCCAGAGCCGGCATCGCGTTCAACCATATATCGAACGCCAGCCTCGGCGACGCCAATCCCGGCACGGAATCTTTGCTGTTCACCTATTCCCTGCCGCTATCGCATTTCGGCTGGTAAATCCGTTTCCATAAAATCCAGAAATTTTTGCATCGCTTTGGCGCGGTGCGACAATTTGTTTTTTTGTTCTGCCGTCATTTCGGCGAAGGTTTTGTCAAACCCTTCGGGCACAAACATTGGATCGAAACCGAATCCGATTTCACCGCGCACCGGCCAGCAAAGATTTCCCCAAACTTCGCCGCGAAAATAACGGCAATCGCCGCCGGGCAAGGCCAAACACAGCACGCTGACAAAAGACGCCCTGCGGTCGGGATTGCCGCCTAACAGGTCATGAACCTTTGTCATCGCCGCCATCCAATCCCGCGGATGCCCGGCCCAATCGGCGGTGTAAATGCCCGGCGCGCCGTCCAGCGCCGGAACGCAAAGACCGGAATCGTCGGACAGCGCGGGCAATCCCGTGGCCAGGCAAGCGGCGCGCGCCTTGAGCGCGGCGTTTTCTTCAAAGGTTTTTCCCGTCTCGGCGGGTTCGATCAATTTGTAATCGGCGGCGCTTGCGCTCTCGATGCCAAGCGGCGCAAGCAGCGCCTGGAATTCCGTGATTTTACCTTTGTTGTGGGTGGCAAGAAGAAGCATAAGCAGATAACCGTCAACCGACAACCTTTTTTTGCGCTTCGATTAGCTGCGCGATGCCGGATTTCGCAAGCGATAATAATTTTTGCATTTCATCGTCGGAAAAGGGCCTGGTTTCCCCGGTCGCCTGCAGCTCGACCAATTTTCCCGACGCCGTGATGATGAAATTGGCATCGACTTCGGCGGCGCTGTCTTCGGTGTAATCCAGATCCAACAGCGGCACGTTGCGGTAAATGCCGCAGGATATCGCCGCGACTTCTTCTGCGACGGGGAATGTTTTCATCAGACCTGTTTTATGCAGCCGTTGCAAAGCCAGATGCAGCGCGACATAGCCGCCTGTGATCGCGGCGGTGCGCGTGCCGCCATCGGCCTGAATCACGTCGCAATCGATCTTGACTTGCTTTTCGCCCAAAGCCTCAAGGTCGACGACGCTGCGCAAGGCGCGCCCGATCAGGCGTTGAATTTCCTGGGTTCTGCCCGATTGGCGGCCCTTGGCCGCTTCGCGGTCCATGCGTTCATGGGTCGAACGCGGCAGCATGCCGTATT
>CAYRVJ010000178.1:0-2997 GCA_964427785.1 uncultured Alphaproteobacteria bacterium
GCATATCGGTTTGCGACAGCGAAAATTCGCGGCGCAATTCCGGCAGGCGGTTTTTGCGCTGCAAATGCGCCGCCGCTTTTTGCGCCTCGCCCGATTGCGCGACATAGCCGTCGAAACGCCACAGACGCCCATCCATCGTCACCAGCTTTTCGCCGGGGTTAAGGCTGTGCTGCAAGGATTTCGCGGTTTCGGCGTCTGACACAAGCCCGATCAGGGACAAAGCGCGGGACAGCGATTCCGGAGCTTCCTTTACGAAACGCGACAAGGGCTGGATGCCTTCGGGCCATTGCGGCGGGTTGGCATAGGCGGGAAGGCTTTGCCAAAAACGCGCTTCGCTGCCGCCCAGGCTGGCGAATAGATCGTCGCCCAAAGCCGCGCTAAGCGCCGCCTCAAATCCCGGCTGCACGGTGATTTTGTCCATCACCGGATCGTCGATGTCTGTTTCTTCGCCCAATATTTTCTCAAGGGCGAAAAGCTCCGCCTGCAGCTTGGCCGAGGAGGCGAGCGCCTGCTGATAGGTTTTTTGCGCGGCGGAAAGGCCGGCTTGGGTTTGGCCGACGGCGTCTTCGCTTGCGGCCAGGCTTTCTTTGGCGGCTTGCAAATTCTGTTCTGCCGCAAGCACTTCTTGCGACAAGATGTCGATGCTGCCGTCGGATTTCAATGCTGCGGAAAGGGCCGCATTTTGCGAGATGATTTTCTCAAGCTCGAACGACAGCTTTTGCGATTGTTGCAAAAGACCGTCCAGCCTTTTTTGCTCGGCGTTCCAATGGGATTCGTCGCGATTCAGCTTGTCGGAAAAATCCTCAAGCTCTTTTTCGGACGCGGCAAGCCGTTCCGACAGGGAGGCATAGGCGGATTTCTTTGCCTCCAGGGCAGATCCGCTTTGTGCGATCTCTTGCTCCAGCGCGGCGATATAGGACGCGGCTTGTTCGGAATTCTGTTTGGCGTCGGAAAGCAATTCTTCTTCGCGGACAAGATCGGATTGTATTTGCTCGCAACGTTGCGATGCCGCGATTTGCGCGCTGACCATGCGCGCCTCTTCGGCTTGCAGCTCGCCTTCGGCGATTTTCAGTCTTTGCAGGATTGCGGCGCGCTCCGCCTCGTGCTTTCTGGCTTCGGGCAATTCGGCGGCGATGCTGGCTTGCTTGCCCGCTTGCTCGGTAGCCTGGATGTCCAATTCTTGCAGCTGCGATTCGATATCGCTGCGGCGGGTTTCAGCGTCGGAAAGCCTCGCCGCCAAATCTTGCCACATATGATAATAGAATAGCGCTTCGGTTTCGCGGATGCGGCCCGCAATGGAGCGGTAGGATGCCGCTTGCCGCGCCTGTTTTTTCAATCCTTGCAGCTGTTCTTGCAGGTTGCGCAGCAGATCCTCGCCGCGTTTCAAATTGTTTTCGGCGGCGTTAAGCCGCAATTCCGCCTCATGCCGCCGGGCATGCAGGCCGACGATGCCCGCCGCTTCTTCTAAAAGGGCCCTGCGCTCTTGCGGCTTGGCGTTGACGATATGGCCGACTTTGCCTTGGCTGACGATGGCGGTCGAATGCGCGCCGGTCGCGGCGTCGGCAAAAAGCGTATGCACGTCGCGCGCACGCACGTCATGCTGATTGACGCGGTATGTCGATCCTTCGCCCCGGTCGATCCTTCTGCTGACTTCAAGATCGTCGGTGTGATTGAATTGCGACGGCGCCTTGCGAGTCGAATTGTCCAGCGACAAGACGACTTCGGAAAAATTCCTTGGCGGGCGCGACTGCGTGCCCGCGAAAATGACGTCGTCCATTTCGCCGCCGCGCAATTGCTTGGCGGATGTTTCGCCCATGACCCATTTCAACGCGTCGACCAGATTCGATTTGCCGCAGCCATTCGGCCCGACGATGCCGGTCAATCCCGGTTCCAGGAAAAGTTCGGTCGGCTCGACGAAAGATTTAAAGCCGGATAATTTTAACTTTTTAAGCTGCACCCTATCCTCCGCTGTATCGCTTTTCTCATAGCATAAAACCCAGGTTTTCCCTAAGTCGTTTTGGCATCAAAATGGTTTTCCACAATCCCGCAATGGGCTATTTTCTGGCCGCCGCGATCGCCTTTTCAAAATCGGCATAGCCGCGAGAGCCTTCGATTTTTTCGCTTCCTATGATAAAGGCCGGGGTCGAATTAATGCCATAAAGCTTCTCGGCGTCCAAGCGGAATTGCAGCACGGCGGTCGACATGGAATTTTTATCGTCAAGGCAAGATTCTATTTTGGCTTCGTCCAGCCCGGCAAGGCGCGCGGTTTTCTTCACCTCTGCCATAGGTTCCTTGCTGCGCGCCCAATCATTCTGGCTTTTGAACAGCGCCTCGATAAAGGGATAAAAGCGCGATTCTGGAAGGCAATAGGCCAGCATGCTGGCCTGAAGCGCGACACCGTCAAAAGGATAGGGACGGAAAATCAACTTTGCTATGCCCTTGTCGATAAAATCTTTTTTCAAAAGTGGCAAGGTTTCCTGGTGAAACCGCGCGCAATGCGGGCAGGTCAAGGACGCATATTCTAAAATAGTCACCGGCGCTTTGGGATCGCCCAAGACCCTATCGGTCAATTTCGGCGCATTGCTGGTTTTTTGCGGCTCCGCTTGCTGCGGCTCATTCTTGGTGGTTGCGGGTGCGGCGGCGTTTTCCGCCTGGGCTGGGGCGGCCAGGCCGGGCAGGGGGGTGTTTTCACCAAACCAATAGCGGCTACCGGCGACAAAAACGCCTATACATAGCAGCAGCAACAAAATAACGCGTAAATTCATGATATAACCTCTATAGGTGGTAGTTTAGCCCGGCCGCCAAAGGCTTAGCAAGGATGAATTCGGCGGGTATTAAAAGTCATCCCCGTCATACTTTATTGGTCATAACGGCCCTTGGCTGATTTTTATCCCCGTTATTAAGCCAAAGCCGAAAAAGCCGTTGATCTTTTCGATCATTTGCGGCGTTTCATGTTGGATTTCCAGGGCGACCGCCCCGCTCGAAACCCTTAGGTCT
>CAYRVJ010000179.1:0-2964 GCA_964427785.1 uncultured Alphaproteobacteria bacterium
AAGGCGGCGGGCCATGTCGCGCGCGAGCTGGGCGTAACCCAGGACGGATTCCGCCTGATATCGAATTGCGGCGTCAATGGCGGACAGGAAGTGCCGCATTTCCATCTGCATATTCTGGCGGGCAGAAGGCTTGGAAAAATGGTGCAGGCCGCGTAGTTTTCAGGCTAAGCCTTTGATTTTTATCGGAACAAATATCTTTTAAAAAGATATGATCGTGTTTATTATGGCTCTGAATAATTTTCAGGAGACATAGAGATGACCGATTCCACAGCGCCCGCCCAGGAAGATCCAAAATTGACCGAAGCCGAAAATTATCGGCAGAAGAATTTAAAGTATTTATTTCTTGACGCAGGCTCCTCCCCCGCAAGATTTCAGCTGGCGATAGATTATTACCTTAAAAACCCGGGCGAATTCGTCGAAGGCACGGTGCGCTATGCCGGCAAAGCGCTGTGTCGCTATACGCACGGCCCTGAATTGCCTGGTGAGAAAAAAGAATGGTCCGCTATTTTCATTAGACCGGAATTCCATGAATTCTTGCATCTGGTCAGCCAGGACGAAAAGGCAAGAGCGGAATTTGATCAGGCGTGCGGCAGCAACTTCCCCGCCATTTTTATGCAGATATTCCGCGAAGCCTATCACCGCAACAAGCATGACGAAAAAGCCTTGGAAATCGTTGCAAGGCATTTTTTGCTGCGCCTTCATGAACAGACGGAGCGCGGTTTGTTTTTGCCCATAAAAAACCAAAGCGAATTCTGGGGCGGTACTTTGTTAAGCGAATTCTGGGGCGATACTTTGTGCGAGGATTTGGGCAATGTCCACCTGAATACACAAGACGGAAAAGATATAAGAATGGGCGATGCGGCGGCAGCGTATTTGCCCAAATTCATAAAATCTTATAAAAAAAGCAAAGGCGCGGAAAAGCTTAACGCCCTGAACAAAACCTGGTTTTGGACAAGGGTTTTTGCGCAGCTTTCAGGCAAAAACTGGAGCGACATAGAAGGCGCTCTGGCGCAGTCCGATAACAGGGCCTATGGCCCCAAATGGCTAAAAGTTACGGCTGCCGCCATTTTGCCCTTTGCCGCCGGAATCACGCTTGGCGTTCGGCATCATATGGTCAATATTCAGAAATTCGACGCGCAATATGCGGATGTTTTCGCATCCCCCGTTCCCATCCGGCTGATGCCGGACCCCGCCATTTATTCCGGCAGCATGGGTTTCGGCGGCCAGATAGAGGGTTTGATCTATAACAATGCGTCCAGCGAAGGCGCGGTCGATTTCCGCGAGGGCGAGCAAGTGCTGCAGGATTTAAGGGCCCATGTCAAAGCAGAAGGCGCAAGCGGCCAGCCCTTTACGATCTATCTGGTGGAATATAGGAATTTAAAAGGGCATATCCTGTCGAAAGCGCCGGAGCCGGTCGTTAAATACTATTTTTTAGGCGCAAGCATAGCCGCAATCCTATCGGCGGGGATGATAAGCGGAAAAATCGAACGCCGCAGGCGATTGTTTATGGCCATGACACGGTAAGAGAGAATTAGAACCATGATCGCGCTTGTCAGGGATATAAAAGAAATAGAAGAAGCGTCCTATCATGTCGATAAGGACGGCGTCTATGTATTCTCTCAAAAAGCGGATAATGAACCACAGTCCGAATCGCCAGAAGAAGACGGTTCAAATCCCTATGGCCGGCTGGTCGAATTCGCTTTTTTTCTGTGTCAATCCCCGGATTCCCTGCGCGCTAAGCATGCAAAGCCTTACTGCGAAGAAGATCATTACAATTTCTTCTGCTATTTAAGCCAATATCCGAAGGACGCGCAGGTATTTCTTTCTATAAGGTATAAAAAAATTCCAAACGATTCCATATTCTCGATCGAAGATGTTTTGCGGAAATCCGCCTATGCCAAAAATATCCCTGAAAATATCAAAAAATGCGGCGATGAAGAAATGCGCTCTCTGCTTGCCGGGCTTTGGCTTTGCGGGATCAAGAATATTTTAATGGGCAGCTACAAAAACCCGAACATAAAAAAACAGGCCTTTGAAAGGCTATGCCATTATTTTGAACATAGCGGGCTTAATACGGCGCTTTCCTGCCCGGGCGCGAAACAGGCCGAAGATGAAGCGCTTGATGCGGCAAGAAAATTTCTTGAAACTTGCGCAGAATCGTGCGGTATGGCCCGCGATAAATTCGGCAAAATGCTGGAAATAAACCAGGGGCTTTATTCTAAATTTCGCGGCGCACATTATGCCAAATCGATGCATATGGCGGCGCGGGTTTTAATGGGCCTTGGAGTTCAAGATCCTAAAGGCGTCAGAAAAATAATCCGCGATAACGATGATAAGGGCATTGTTTCTGATTTCATTTCCAACAGGAATTTCCGAAGGCTTGCGGTTTTCTGCCAGTCTTTGATTTTATCGGCCCTTATCGGGGCGGCCTCGTTTTTTCAGGCCTACCGAGCGGGCCAGGCAAATCGATCCGCAAAGGTCGGCCCCGATATCGCCGCAGCGGTGCAGGCCCATGCGCTCGGCAATGTCGCCAAACAAACCGCGCTAGGAGGAGCCGCCAGCGTTGTTCTATTCGGCGCCGTCAGCGCGGCACAAACCGCAAGACGCCGCCATAAAATTTTGCAAATCGCGCTGGATGCGCAAAATCAAAGATAAGGAAAAATATTTATGCAAGATATTGAAATCGAAAGTACCGATATATTCCGCATCACGGACGAGGTTGAAAAATATCTTACCGCCGAAGCGCTCTTTAAAGCCCGCGATCGCAAGACCAGGCTTTTACAAGCGCGGGCGCAAAGAATCGGCGGGCGGCTTTTTGAATTTTTAGAAAGTCCCGCCGACGATTTCACCAAGGGCAATATGGCCGAATTTTACACCGGCAAGGATTTCGGATATTTCTTGGTTGCGGTGCGGCGCAATGACGCCGCCTGCGCCGCCTTTATCAAGTCTTTGCAGGGCAAGGCG
>CAYRVJ010000180.1:0-2918 GCA_964427785.1 uncultured Alphaproteobacteria bacterium
TCGGCGGCCTGACCGAACGCAAAGAAGGCGGCTATTTCGTCGTGTTCGTCGATAAGGTCGCGCCGAAAAAATACAAGGAATTCGCCGGCATGAAAGCGCAAGTCCGCAAGGATTGGCTGGATCAGGACGCGCAGAAATCGTCTTCGGATATCGGGCAATATATCCTTGCCCTGGCGAATGGCGGCAAAAGCCTTAGCGACATCGCAAAGATGCACGGGCTTAATCTGCGCAGCGTGAGCGATATCGCAAGGGATTCCGGCCAGTTGGAAAAAGGCCAGGCGGCGAGCCTGTTTAACGGCAAGCCGGGCAAGCCCTTGATTTTGCCCGCAGAGGACGGCGTCAGCGTCGCCGTGGTGCAAAGCAACCGCCTGCCCAAAGACAAGAATTTCGCCGATTACAAGATCGGCGTCGTGTCGGTCCTAAAGCGCGAAATTTCCCAAGACATCGCGGCGCAGTTCCAAGCGGCGCTGCAAGAACGGCACAAGGTGCGCATCAACCAGGGCGCGCTGGATCAATTGTACTAGGGAGCAGCCATGACAAAGCATGTCGGCCTGGGTAAATACAAGATCGGCAACGATCTGCCGCTTACCCTGATCGCAGGGCCTTGCGCCTTGGAATCGCGCGAACATGCTTTTGAAATGGCTTCTGCCTTAAAGGAATTGACGCAAAAACTCGGCATCAATTTGATCTATAAAACGTCTTATGACAAGGCCAACCGCAGCTCGCTGAACACCGCGCGCGGCATGGGGATGGAGCAGGGGCTTACCATCCTGAACGACGTCCGTGAAAAATTCGCGCTGCCGGTTTTAACCGATATCCACGACATAGCGCAATGCGCGCCCACCGCCCAAGCGGTCGATGTGCTGCAGATCCCGGCGTTTTTATGCCGCCAGACCGATTTGCTGATCGCCGCCGGAAAAACCGGCAAGGTGATCCATGTCAAAAAGGGCCAGTTTCTTGCGCCTTGGGATATGAAAAACGTCGCCGCCAAAATCGCCTCGACCGGGAATGAAAATATTCTGTTGTGCGAGCGCGGCGCGTCGTTCGGGTATAACACTTTGGTTTCGGATATGCGCTCGATCCCGATCATGGCGCAGACGGGGTATCCCGTTGTGTTCGACGCGACCCACAGCGTGCAGCAGCCGGGCGGCCAAGGCGACCGTTCGGGCGGGCAGAGGGAATTCGTGCCTGTGTTGGCGCGCGCGGCCATTGCCGTCGGCGTCGCCGGGGTGTTTATCGAGACGCACCAAGACCCGGACAAAGCGCCTTCGGACGGGCCGAATATGGTTCCGTTGAAGCAGATGCCGCACTTGCTGCAAACCCTGATCGAATTCGATCGGATATCCAAAAAAAATCTATACAGCCTGGCAGCTTAGAGCGGATAGCTAAGCCAGAATCTTCAAAACTCCTGCGCGTTTTTGCGCCGTTTCCTGCTGCTGTAGATAAGCGCCGATTTTCTGGCTGGTGACGGGATCCGCCACAGTGTCCCTGGAGGTGTCTTTTTGCGATTCCTGGAATTGATCGGCAAAGAATCTTTGCGCCGCCGCCTCGCTGTCCCGGCTTTCATATTCATAGGCTTCGCCCTGCACATAGCCTTGCTGCTGGATCAGGCCGCCATAGGCGGATTCGCCGGCAGTTTGCGCCGCCACGGCGTTGTCGGGCGAGGTTAAATCGGTGCCTTCCAACCCCAAATCCAGCTCGCTTAGCGATCCACTATTCGGATCGGGGTTGGTCGCATTGGTTCCGATTCCGAGCGATTTCAGCTCGGCCTTTTTGTCCTGGAATTGCTGGTTCAGCGCGGCGCGCTGTTCTGCGGTCAGGTTCGGGTCTTGCGCCTGTTTGGCAAGCCCGTTCATTTCGCCCAGAACGCTTTGCGCCCTGCCGTAAACGGGGCTGTCGGCTTGGGCCTTGGCGGCGCGGGTCGACGGATTTTCCTGCAAATAATCGCGCGGCGATTTGGCTTTGGTCAGGTCTTGAAACGCCTTGGCGTTGGCGTTCGGATTTTCGCGTTTGTTGACTTGAGCCTTATTATAGGCCGCTTGGCCTATGGAATTGATATTCATACATCCCCCTGCAAGGCCATTTTGGCCCGCTTGTTATTATTTTTTATTAAGCCATTATTTTACCAGCCGGTATTTAAGGAATGATTAAGCCGCAAAAGGCCGGGATACAATGCAGGTTTGCGGCCATTGTCTTGACGCGGTCTTGGGAATGGCTTAAAGATTCAAGGAATATTTCCCCGCTTTCCCGTAAAGGATTCCCCCATGACCGCCATCACCCAAATCCATGCCCGCGAAATATTGGACAGCCGGGGCAACCCCACCGTCGAGGTGGACGTGCATCTCGAAAGCGGCGCTATCGGCCGTGCTGCCGTGCCGTCCGGCGCGTCGACCGGAACGCACGAGGCGTTGGAGCTGCGCGACAAGGACATCAACCGCTATGGCGGCAAGGGCGTGATCAAGGCGGTCGAGGCGGTGAACGGCGAAATCGCCGACTGCCTGTTCGGCATGGACGCCAGCAACCAATATTTGATCGACCGCAATCTGATTGAAATCGACGGAACAAAAGACAAATCCCGCCTGGGCGCGAACGCCGTTTTGGGCGTCAGCCTCGCCTGCGCGCAAGCGGCGGCGCAAGCGTTGGGATTGCCTTTGTACCATCATATCGGCGGCGCGTTCGCGCGCACCTTGCCCGTGCCATTGATGAACATCATCAATGGCGGCGCGCATGCCGACAACGCGCTGGATTTCCAGGAATTCATGATTATGCCAACAGGGGCCGATTCCTTTAAAAAGGCGCTGCAAATGGGCGCCGAGGTGTTCCACGCGCTGAAATACGAATTGAAAAAGGCGGGGCACAGCACCAATGTCGGCGACGAGGGCGGCTTTGCGCCGAACCTGAAAGGCGCGGAAGAAGCG
>CAYRVJ010000181.1:0-2911 GCA_964427785.1 uncultured Alphaproteobacteria bacterium
GCCGATCCTGCCGCCGCCGACCAATATCGCAAAAGCGGGGCTGGGCGGATTACCGGCTGGCGAGAAACTTGGCGCCGGCTTTTTCGCGGAAAAGTCGGGAAAGTTCTTTTCGGCGAATTGGTAAATCAGCCGGCTGGTGAAAAAGAAAAACGGGTTCATCGCGATGGAAATCAAGGCGCCCGCCAGAATCAAGTCGCGCGCGGTATCGTCGAAAAATCCGTACAGCACGCCGATATTGGCCAGGATAAAAGAAAACTCCCCGATTTGCGCCAGCCCCGCCGAAACCAAAAGCGCGGTCTTAAGCGGATAGCGGAACAAAAGCACGATGATAAAAGACGCCAGCGATTTTCCGAACACGATAATCGCCAGAACGCCCAAGACCTGCAGGGGCTGATCCAGGATAATCATCGGATTGAACAGCATGCCGACGGAAACGAAAAACAAAACCGCAAAGGCGTCTTGCAGCGGCAGCGCCTTTTCCGCCGCTTGCTGCGACAATTCCGATTCGCGGATGGTCATTCCGGCGAAAAACGCGCCCAGCGCGAAAGACACGCCGAACAGCTTGGCCGCGCCGAAGGCGACGCCCATCGCCACCGCGAAAACCCCAAGCGTGAACAGCTCACGCGATCTTGTGCGCATAACCGCCATCAAAAGCCAAGGCAAAATGCGCCGTCCGAACACCAGCATGAAGGCGATAAAAAGAAATACTTTTCCCAAGGCAAAAAACAATTCCGGCAATAAGACGCCAACCGCCTGCCCGCCGGAAAAATCCAAGGACGCCAGCACCGGGATCATAACCAAGGCCAGCACCATGACGATATCTTCGACGATCAGCCAGCCGATCGCGATATTGGCGTCGGTCGATTGCATTAAATTATGCTCTTCGAGCGAGCGCAACAGCACAACCGTGCTGGCGACCGAAAGCGCAAGCCCCAGCATTAAGCCGCTATGCAGCGGCCATCCCCAAAGCCAAGACAGGGACGCGCCAAGCCCGGTCGCAACAAAAATCTGCACAATCGCGCCGGGCACGGCGATGCGGCGCACGCCCATCAAGTCCCGGAAAGAAAAATGCAGCCCCACGCCGAACATCAAAAGCAGAATGCCGATTTCCGACAATTGTTCGGCGATCTTGGCGTCGGCGACGATGCCGGGCGTATAAGGGCCGATGGATATGCCCGCGATTAAATACCCGACGATGGGGGACAATTTCAATTTCGCCGCAATCAGGCCGAATAAAAACGCCGCGCTGAAACCTACGGCGACGGTGGTCAATAGCGGCAAATCATGCTCTAACATACATATCCTTGATTGAATCAGGCCAGGGCGATTTTCTTGACCGTATTGCTGGTGCTGAAACCGTCTTCCAATTTGGCCAGCAGGATTTTTCCGCCATAGGATTCGACGAATTCGCCGCCGACGACTTGGGATTTATTGTAATCCGCGCCCTTGACCAGAACATCGGGCCGCACCGATTCGATCAGCCGCATCGGCGTATCGTCGGCGAAAACCGTGATCGCATCGACGTCGACAAGAGACGCCAAAACGGTGGCGCGGGATTCTTCGTCCTGGATCGGGCGGGACGCGCCCTTTAGGCGGCGTACCGAATCGTCGCTATTGATCGCAACGATCAGGCGGTCGCAGGCGGATCTGGCCTGGCGGATCAAGGACACATGCCCGGGATGGATCAGATCAAAGCAGCCATTGGTGAACCCGACCCTAAGCCCGTCTTTGCGCCATATGGCCACAAGATCCAAAAGACCCTGGCCGGATTTGAATTTGTTGTCTATCGCGCTGCCCGCGTGCAAAATCCTGTGACGCATCTCAAAGACGCTTGTCGTCGCGGTTCCCAATTTTCCGACCACGATCCCGGCGGCCACATTGGCAAGCGACACAGCCATTGGCAATTCCGCGCCCGCCGCAAGACAAGCGGCCAGCGTCGCGATCACCGTGTCGCCAGCGCCGGACACGTCGTACACCTCAAGCGCGCTGGCCTTGACATGCAGCGGCGCGCCATGGCCGATCAAACTCATGCCGCTTTCGCCGCGCGTGCAAAGCAAAGAGCCAAGCCCGCAATCCTTGATAATTTTTTGCGCCGCCATAGCAACCGCATCGTCGCCATCGAGCATAATACCGGATGCTTCGGACAATTCCTTTGCGTTCGGCGACAGCAAATCCGCGCCGCGATAGCGGGCGTAATCGCGGCCCTTGGGATCGGCCAGAACCGGAATACCGGATTTTTTCGCAAGCTTGATGACTTCTTGCACCAGACGCGGCGTAATAAATCCCTTGCCGTAATCGGAAATCACCACCGCCTGCGCCTTTGCAATCGCCTTGCCGGCGGCATCAATCGCCCTGTCTTCGACATCTTGCGGAATCGGCGCGCGGGTTTCGTGATCGACGCGCAGCATTTGCTGATTGGATGCAATAAAGCGGTTCTTGACCGTGGTAACGCGCATGGAGTCGGCGATCAAATGCGGCGTAATACCGCCTTGCGCTTTCAGCAAATCCTGTAATTCCTGTGCCGCCGCATCCGCGCCAACGGCGCCAATCAAATCGACGGCAACGCCAAGCGCTGCGAGATTGCGCGCGACATTGGCGCCGCCGCCGGGCATTTTGTTTTCGCGCTCGAACGCCAAAACCGGGATCGGCGCTTCGGGCGAAAGCCGCTCGCTTTTGCCATAGACGAATTTGTCCAACATGACGTCGCCCAGGCACAAAACCCTTGCGCCGCCGAGCTTTTCCAAAATCTGCAATTGTTGCATCATGCGGCCCCCTGCGATGCGTCTGCGCGCCATGGCGAATCCTCGATTAAATTCAAGCCCAAGGCATGTTCCAGCGCGGCGCAAAAAGCCTGACCCAGGCAAATGTGCATTTCCTGAATATGCGCCGTGATCTTGCTGGGCACGATCAA
>CAYRVJ010000182.1:0-2894 GCA_964427785.1 uncultured Alphaproteobacteria bacterium
CTTTGATGCACAAGCTGGCGCCGCAATTGCTGCGTATGATGGGCGGCGCTTATCCGGAACTGATTCAGGCAAAAACCCTGATCGAAGAAACCTTGCGCATCGAGGAAGAAAGGTTCAAAGTCACCTTAGGCAAGGGGCTTAAGCTTTTAGAAGAAGAAGTTGAAAAGCTAAAGCCGAATGCCGCTTTGCCAGGCGATGTCGCTTTCAAGCTTTATGACACTTTCGGTTTTCCGCTGGATTTGACGCAAGACGTTTTGAAATCGCAAAAACGCGCGGTCGACACCGCCGGTTTCGATACGGCGATGAAAAAGCAGAAAGACGATGCGCGCAAGGCATGGGCCGGATCGGGAGAGGCGGCGGACGACCGCATTTGGTTCGATATCAAGGAAAAAGTGGGGGGCACGGAATTTCTGGGTTATGACACCGATCATGCCAGCGGACGGATTCTAGCCATCGTGCAAAACGGCGCTGCGGTCGATGCCGCAAAGCCGGGAGAGTCCTTTATTGTCGTCAACCAAACGCCGTTTTACGCCGAATCGGGCGGGCAGGTGGGCGATACCGGCGCGATGAAAACGGAATCCGGCGTTAAGTTTGTTGTTTTAGATACAAAAAAGAAGCTTGGCGATTTATTCGTGCATCAAGTGAAGTTAAGCGCGCCCGTAAAAATTGGAGATGCGGTTGACATGCAGGTGGATGTGGCGCGCCGCGCGGCGATTAAGGCGCATCATTCCGCGACCCATTTAATGCACGAAGCGTTGCGCCGGAAATTGGGAACGCATGTTGGCCAGAAAGGTTCGCTGAATGCGCCCGACCGGCTGCGTTTCGACATTTCCCATAATAAGCCTATGACGGATGAGGAAATCGCACATGTGGAATCGGAAGTGAACACGCATATCCGCAAAAACACGCCAGTCTTCACCCGGCTTTTGCCAAAGGATGAAGCGGTTGCGCTTGGCGCGATGGCGATGTTCGGTGAAAAATACGGCGACATGGTGCGGGTCGTCGGTATGGGCGGAGCCGAAATCGGCGAAAAGGAATATTCCCTTGAACTATGCGGCGGCACGCATGTCGCTCGCACGGGCGATATCGGGTTTTTCCGTATCGTTTCCGAATCCGCCGTATCTGCAGGCGTGCGCCGGATCGAAGCGCTTGCGGGCGAAGCGGCGCTAAATTTCGCGCGTGGCCAAGCCAAGCTGCTGCAAGATATCGGCGCGCATTTGAAATCGCCGGAACAAGATTTGCCCGCGCGCATTGCCCAGCTTGTCGAAGAAAAGAAAAAGCTGGAACGCGATCTTGCTGAAGCACGCAAGCAAATGGCGGCTGACGGATCGCAATCCGAAAAGCCCGAGGATGTTGGGGGCATTAAGTTTATATCAAAAAATCTTGATGGAGTGCCTGCTCGAGATTTGAAATCTATTGCTGACAACTTAAAGCAAAAATTGGGGCGAGAGTCTGGATTGGTAGTTTTAACTTCAATAGAAGATGGAAAAGCATCGCTGGTTGTCTCAGCTACTCAAAGCGCGATTACTTCATTAAGTTCGGTGGATTTGGTAAAAGTCGGTACTAGAATTTTAGGCGGGACGGGCGGCGGTGGCCGGGCCGATATGGCGCAGGGCGGCGGGCCGGAAATTACAAAAATACCTGAAGCAATTGCAGCTATTAAAAAAGACATCATGAGCAAGAAAGAGTAACAATAATTTCCTCACCCCTTGCGGGGGAGGTCAGGTGGGGGATCTATCGGTGAACATCGGTGTTTACCACTGCTCGACCCCCTCCCCAAACCCTCCCCGCAAGGGGGAGGAAAGAATATGAAAATGGCCAAAGACAAAGACTGGCAAAAAGCGGTCGGCAAAAGGCGCAACGCCCAAAAGCTGCGCAATAAATCTTTGACCAAATCCTCCCAAGCCTGGGTGCGCCGCCAGATCAACGATCCTTATGTCGCGGCGGCCAAGG
Source organism: uncultured Alphaproteobacteria bacterium (assembly GCA_964427785.1). GTDB lineage: Bacteria > Pseudomonadota > Alphaproteobacteria > SHNJ01 > SHNJ01 > CAYRVJ01. The sequence goes on from CAYRVJ010000182.1 coordinate 1,954, forward strand.
AAATGGGTTATCGCTCTCGCGCGGCATTCAAGCTTTTGGAACTGAACGAAAAATATAAATTGCTGCATAAGAACCAAAAAATCATCGATCTCGGCGCCGCGCCTGGCGGCTGGACGCAAATCGCGGTCGCAAAATCCGGCGCGGGAAATGTAATCGGCATCGACCTTTTAGAAGTCGAGCCGATTGAGGGCGCGATTCTGCTGGTCGGCGATGTGCGCGACGAAGAGTCCATCCGCAAGGTTTTGGAATGGTCTCAAGGCGGCGCCGACCTGGTGTTAAGCGATATGGCCCCAAATAGCAGCGGCGACGCCAAAACCGACCATTTGCGCGTCGTCGGCCTTGCCGAAATCGCGCTTGAAGTCGCGGTCGAAATATTAAAGCCCGGTGGAAGTTTTCTGTGCAAATTCTGGCAAGGCGGGGCCGAAGGCGAACTCCGCCAAAAGTTGCAAAAACATTTTAGCAAAGTCCGCTATTCCAAACCAGATTCCAGCCGCAAAGATTCCGCCGAAATGTATCTGGTGGCGGAAGGGTTTAGGAAATAGCTTGACTATCCGCTTCCTTTCCATAAAATAACACTATGCAAATGCGCAACCGCCATATTCCGGCATTGATTCCGGGGCCTGTCGCCCCGGCCTTTACACGCGCTTTTTTTGCCCGATTTAGCTGCGTTTAAGCAGCATTAAACCTTTTTCCCTTTCCTGCGGGCTTTAGCCCATTCTTGTCCCCGGTTTTCCGGGTTTGATCCTTTTGTCTTGAATTTATGGAGAATTATTATGTTATTAAAACCAAAACACCTTATTCCTAACCCACAGCCTGTCAAAAAGACTGCGGATGTGCCCTTAACCATGCATCGCGGCGAAATGCTGCTTAGATGGATGAAGCAAGCGCGGGAAAAATAATTGTTTTCTTTTGCCGTGGGATTATGTATATTGCGGCGCACC
>CAYRVJ010000183.1:0-2874 GCA_964427785.1 uncultured Alphaproteobacteria bacterium
TTTTGCATTGCGGCAAAAGCCGTCCCACCATCAGCGATATCTGATTTTTATCCGCCGACCCCGTGCCGGTGATGGATTTTTTTACCAGCCGCGCGCTGTATTCCATAACCGGAATGCCGGATTGCGATGGCGCCAAGATCGCAATGCCGCGCGCCATGCCCAATTTCAAGGCGCTGGCGGCATTATTGCCCATGAAGCTTTCTTCGACAGCGGCCTCCAAAGGGGCGTGGTCCTTGATAACGTCGCAAAGGCCGCTGTATATTTGATCCAGCCTTTGGGCGATGTCTAGCTTTGCCGAAGGCGAGATCGTGCCGAAAGCGATTCCGCGCAAAATGTTGCCGTTGATTTCAATAACGCCCCAGCCCGTCGCGCCAAGTCCAGGATCTATGCCGATGATTTTCATGCGGTCAAAGACTCAATCAGTTTCTGGTCGATGTCGTAATTGCCGTAGACGTTTTGTACATCGTCGCTGTCTTCCAGCGTTTCTATAAGCTTTAAAAGGCTTTTGGCGTCTTCTTCGCCGACGGGAGTGACGTTGAGCGGCTTAAAACTTAGCCTTGCGGTTTCGGGGGCGCCAAAGAGCTTTTCCAAAGCGTCGCGCACAGCGGAAAAATCGTCCGGCGCGCAGGTGACGGCATGGCCGGATTCCCCCGATTCCACATCGGTTGCGCCAGCTTCGATGGCGGCATCCATCATGGCCGCAGCGTCGGCCGCCTTTTGAGGATAAAGAATAAGCCCGATGCGTTCGAACATAAATCCGACGCTGCCGCTTTCGCCCAGATTGCCGCCATGCTTGGTGAAGGCGGCGCGTACCTCGCTTGCTGTCCGGGTGCGGTTGTCGGTCAGGCTTTCGACGATCAGCGCGACGCCGCCGGGGCCGTATCCCTCGTAGCGGATTTCCTCGTAATTGTCGCCGCCATCCGCGCCGCTGCCGCGCTTGATGGCGCGTTCGATGGTGTCTTTGGGCATATTGGCTTCGCGCGCGGCCATAATCGCCGAACGAAGCCGGGGGTTGGCATTGGGGTCCGGCGCGCCCTGGCGCGCCGCCGTCGTGATTTCGCGGATCAGTTTCGTGAAAATCTTGCCGCGCTTTTTATCCTGCGCGCCCTTCCGGTGCATGATGTTTTTAAACTGACTATGGCCTGCCATGGCGCCCCGATCCTTGATTTCACTAGAGTATGGCAAGCAAAGTGTCTTTCCTGCCATCCGCGGACATATAAATCCCTAAGGGAATATAGGTAATGTATAGCTGAAAAACGCTTTGCAATCTATACTCGATAAAGAGGCTGGCGTATTTCCGCGTCTGCTATTGTGTAATCCATGACCGAGCAACCCACATATAAATTAGACCGGCTGAACGTGCTGATCATCGACGACAGCAAGCACATGCGCACGTTGATGCGTTCGCTGCTAAACGCGTTCGGCGTGGGCTATGTGCAAGAGGCGTTGGACGCCAAAGAGGGTTTCTTAAAGCTGTGTCAGCAAAGCTATGATCTGGTGCTTTGCGATCTGGTAATGGATCCGGTCAGCGGCATAGAATTCGTGGACAGGGTGCGCAAGGGCAAGGACAGCCCCGATCCGTTCGTTCCGATCATCGCGGTGACCGGCTATACCGAACAATTCCGCATTATGCAGGCTCGGGACGCCGGCGTATCCGAGGTTTTGGCCAAGCCGATTTCGGCCAAGGAGCTCGCCGTCAGAATTACCGCCGTGATCGAAAACCCAAGGCCGTTTGTTCGCACCAAAACCTATTTCGGCCCTGACCGCCGCCGCCGCAAGGAAGAGCAGACGTTTTACGAGGGCGTGGAACGCCGCAGATCCAGCCTTGGCAGCGATATGGGCCTTAGCGATCCGGGCTTGGGTCTTACAGAAGATTCTTGATGAATTGCAGCAAGGTTAGTGCCTGAATGGTTTTTCGCAGACGACCCGGCGGACCTAAGCCGCCCGTCATAGACGCCTCGAACCTGCCGCCGCCGCCCGACAAGGGCGATGCTGCACCAGGCAGCGATAAGCCGCGCGAAGAACATCATGACAAGGATTATCAAAGCCAGGGCAGGCGCCGCAAGCGGCCCGAGGTTATGGTTCAGGATTTTACGCAAGACCCGCCGCCGCAGCCGAATATGGCCAAGGCCGAAACGCTGGTCGAATTCGTCCATGTCGTCAACCGCCTTAAGAAAAAGGTCGGCGACGGCGGATTCGATCCAGTGTGTTTCTTGCGCGCGCAAGAGGCGGTTAAGAATCTTGCCGCCGCTTATCTGGATATCGCGGCGCGGGAAATCCGCGAACTTTCCAATACAATTCAGATGGCAAGGATGCATCCCGAAAAATACGCCGAATACAACGCCAGCATCTATAAGCAGGCGCATGACGTCAAAAGCGGCGGCGGATCTTATGGTTTTCCGCTGATAAGCCGCATCGCCGAATCGCTGTGCTGGCTGACCGAAGGCATGGGCCCGCCGGGTGAGCTTGATTTTTCCCTGATGAAATTCCACATCGACGCTTTGATCATCGTGGTGCGCAAGAAAATCAAAGGCCATGGCGGCGAGGTCGGCATGCTTTTGGCCGAAGGGCTCGAAGTCGTCGTCGCCAAGCGCAAAGCGCATGACCCAAGCCTGGTTCTGGGCGAAATTACCAAATTCCTGGAAAAGCTGGACAGCGCCTAATCCGGCTTAAACCAAAAAGGCTTGATCCCGCAGCACAGCCCCGTTTGCGGATTGATGTCGATGACGCAGCCGCGCAGTTCGGCTTTTCCCAAGGCGGGCTCTAATTTGCCTTCACTGTATTTCTGGGTAAAGCGTTCGATCGGGGTTTTCTTGTCAAAGCCGATCACCGAATCGTAATCGCCGCACATGCCCGCATCGGTTTGGTATCCCG
>CAYRVJ010000184.1:0-2865 GCA_964427785.1 uncultured Alphaproteobacteria bacterium
GAAAAAGTGGCGCTGAACGCGCATCCCGACACCGCCAGCGGCGATTTGACCCAATCCATCATCGAGGCGAAAATGGCCGAAACAGAAGCCATGGCGGCAGGCAAGGCCATCCGCCGGATCGACGAAATGGAAAAAAGATTGCTGGATATCGTCAGCTAAATCAAATCCGCAGGCGTTATATAACGCAACAATTCCCCTTTTACAGAACCGCTTTTAAAATCGGCCCATTGCGCCAGCGGCAGCTTGACGCTGGCAAACGCCGATGTGGGAAAGCCGGAACACAGCGCGTCGATCAAATCCTCGTCCCCCATTTTCGCCAATTCCGAAGCCAATATTTGCAAGCCGGGATTATGCCCGATCACCAGAACCGATTTATGCAAGTCGCTGATCGCCGATACCGTTTCCGCGATTTGCGGCGGTTCGGCATGATACAGCGCGTCTTGCATGAAAATTTTCTGCGTCGCGGGCAAATAGGGCTTTAGCGCGTCCAAAGTCTGCGCGGTGCGTTTGGCCGTCGAGCATAAAACCGCGTCGAACACGATTTCCTTTTGCTTGATATAAAGGCCCATAATGGTCGCGGCGCGGACACCGCGATCGGTCAAGGCGCGGTCGCGGTCGGCGACGCCCCGGTCGTCGGTCGCTTTGGCATGGCGCAGCAAATGCAGGATTTTCATATAAACTCTGATTCCAATGGGTTATAGTTCAGGCCCATTAACATAGCGAAGAACCATGTCGAGTAAAGTCAAAATATTGTCGGAAGAAAATTTGCACCAGGGCTATGTCCGCGTCAAACGGTATGGTTTGCAATTCCAATTGTTCCAAGGCGGGTGGAGCGAAATTATCACCCGCGAGGTCTGCCTGCGCGGCGACGCCGTCGTGATCGTGCCTTATGATCCGGTTTTGGACCAAGTTTTGATGATCGAGCAATTCCGCCTGCCCGCTTTTTGTTCCGGCGCCGATCCCTGGCTTGTCGAGCTGCCCGCCGGAATGGTCGACAAGGACGAAACGCTGGAACAAGTGGCGGCGCGCGAGATGATCGAAGAAACCGGGCTGGCCATAACCCATCTGCGCCCCATCCACCATTTCATGCCAAGCCCCGGCGTGATGTCGGAGACATTGCATTTATTCGCCGGGAAAATAGACCTGGCGCCGCTGAAAAACGGGCATGGCGAAATTTTCGGTCAGGCCGACGAAGCAGAGGATATTCGTCTGCGGCCCATCGCGGCGCGGGATATCGCCGGGCTTTTGGATAGCAATAAAATCAATAACGCTTCGGCGATTATCGGGTTATATTGGCTGTTACGCCATAAGACGCTGTTGCAAAAAGAATGGATATCCTCATGAGCGCGAAAATAAAGATGGAAACACAGCTTTGCCAATTGGGACTTGCCGACGAAAAAGGCATGGTCAACAAGCCGGTTTACCGCGCCTCGACGATCCTGTTCGATTCGATAGAGGAAATGCACGCGGTTGAAAAAAACCGATATGCCGGCAATCAATTATATTATGGGCGTTACGGCAACCCGTCGATTCATGGGCTGGCGGAAACTTTGGCGGCGCTGGATGGCGGCGATCTTGCCGTGCTTTACCCTTCGGGCATCGCCGCGATCGCGGGCGTTTTGTTCGCGCTTTTAAAGACCGGCGACCATATGCTGATGACCGAGGCGGCCTATCCCAATTCCAAAAATTTCGCCGAGAATATTCTAAAGCCGATGGGAATCGAAACCGGATATTACGATCCGCTCGATCTGCAAGCTTTGGAAAAGGCGATAAAGCCCAATACAAAAGTGATTTTCTTGGAATCGCCCGGCTCCAGCACCATGGAATTTCAAGACGTTCCCGCCATCGCAAAATTGGCAAAATCACGCGGCATTAAAACCGTCTTGGACAACACTTGGGCGACGCCTTTGCGTTTCCGTCCCTTGGATTTCGGCATCGACGTCGCGGTGCAATCGGTCACAAAATATATCGCTGGCCATGGCGATCTGATGATGGGCGTCGCGGTCGCCAACACCCCCCTCGCCCAGCAAATCAACCGGATCGCGATTATCGCGGGATTTTGCGTCAGCCCGGATGATTGCTTTATGGCGATGCGCGGCTTGCGCACCATGGCGGTGCGGATGAATCACAGCGAAGCGTCGGCGAAAAAAATTGCCGCCTGGCTGAAACAGCGGCCAGAGGTGCAAGCGGTGCTGCACCCCGATTTCGACAGCCTGGGCAAGGAGATTTTTACCCGCGACTTCAAGGGCGGCAACGGCGTTTTTTGTATCATTTTGCAAAGCCGCTTTTCCGAGGCCAATGTGACGGCATTCATCGAAAGCCTGGAACTTTTCGGGCTTGGATTCAGCTGGGGCGGATTTGAAAGCCTGGCTCTGCCGCAAAGCCCTGCGCGCGCTTATTGCAGGCTGCCAAAAGGCCAGATCGTACGGTTCAATATCGGGCTTGAAGACCCGGAGGATTTGATCGCCGATTTGGGACAGGCAATCGCGCGATTAACCTAAAAGAGCGGTGCAATCCTTTACAGAATTATGCTTGCAGTACTGAGGATTACTTGCTTTTTCCGCCAATTTTCAACAGTGACTGTTGCATTACTGAAGTTTTTAGGAAAAACAATGGTTTAAGCCGCAGAAAAACAGTGCTTTTATAAGAATTAACGGCATCCTTATATTGCAACCGTGAATTGTTGTTGATTTTTTATGCATTTCGTTGCATATAGAGGCCTTGATGGGTTCACCTTTGGGTGAACTGTTCATCTCGTACCCTCCTGTAACTAATACAGCCGGATCCTTTGTGTTCCGGCTTTTTTTTGTTAAAAAATGCCTGCGCATGCGGGATGGCAAGCGCAGGCCGAGGGTACAGGGTATA
>CAYRVJ010000185.1:0-2859 GCA_964427785.1 uncultured Alphaproteobacteria bacterium
AACGCCTAACGGCTCGTTGCCGCTGGCATTTTGGCGGCGGGCCGGATTATTGCGCCTCATGCGAAGATGCTGGTTTGCCCTGTGCGCGGGGCGAGCCGAATGCGGAAGGCGAGCTTTGCCCATACCGCCAGCATGAACCGCGAAGCATGGAGGCATGGCAAGCCTGGGATTTGGCACTCCGTTGCGGTGGGCAATTGCGCCTCAGTCAAATGGTGGCCATCGGCATGGATTTTTCGGCGGCGCTGCAAGTTGCAGCATCGCTCGGCCATGATGCGTGCGCCACCGCAGAATTCTTGACCGCCATTGAGGCGGGTATGACCAGTGCCTTTAATGAGAAACTATCAAGTGAGATGAAAAACCGATGACCGTGCGTAACCTTGCCATTCGCTTAAGCGTCACCGAGGGCGGTAAGGTCAAAGCCGAGCTGCGCGATATTGGCGAGAGCGGGGAAAAATCACTCAAGAAAATTGAGCTTGCGGGCAAGCCTGCTTCGCGTTCGCTGCTTGCCATTAACGCTGCTGCCAATGATGTCAAAGGCTCAGTCTCTGGCTTAACCAATAATCTGGGACCGCTCGGATCGGCGCTCACCGCAATTGGCCCTGCAGGCATTGCCGTGGGCGCTGCTTTGGCTGTTGTGACGCTGGGATTAAAAGCCGCTTTACAAAATGCGGCAGAGGCTGAGCAATCCTTCAACCGGCTTTCGGCGGTGCTCAAAGCCACGGGGAATTCATCGGGGCTATCAGGCAAACAAATCGCTGGTTTTGCCGATGAGATTGAGGCCTCAACCTTGGCCACTGCCGAACAGGTACAAAATGCCGCAGGCGTGCTGGCAACTTTTCGCTCAGTCGCAGGCGATACCTTCACCCGCACCTTAACGCTGGCGCAGGATATGTCGGCGGTGTTTGGGCAGGATTTAAGCTCCTCCGTCACCCAGCTTGGTAAAGCCCTTGAAAACCCAACCGAAGGCCTGTCGGCGCTCCGCCGTGTCGGGATCAGCTTTACCCAGACCCAGCGGGATCTCATTGACGGGTTTGTTGAAACAGGACAGCAGGCTGAAGCACAGCGGGTTATTCTGGATGCGCTGGAACAGCAAGTGGGCGGCGCTGGGGCGGCAGAGGCTACAGGGCTGATTGGCGCCACCAATCGCCTGTCCGATGCCTGGGGCAACCTGATGGAAGATATCGGCCAGACGGGGATTGTCGCAGGCACGGCGCAAGGCGCACTGAATGGCTTATCGTCCGTGCTGGAAGGCATGCGCAATCTTCTCAAAGAAGATCCCGTTGGCAAGCAGCTGGTGGATGCGCGGCTTGCATTGCAAGAACAGGAAGAGCGGCTTAAGCGCCTGCAAAACTTCAAAACCATTCCAGGCGGCGGCATTAATTTAGGCCGAATGATTGAACGGCAAGAAGGCCGTGTGGCCGATATGCGCAGTGAGGTTGAAAAACTGATCGGTCAAGCACGGGCGGAAGCACAGGCCTTTGAAGCCGAGCAGAAAAAACTGCAAGCCGCACAAGAGCAAGTGGCACGCGACCGCCGCGCCGAACTTTTAAGTGGCGAGCGCAAGAAACTCGATCAGGCCGTTGATAAGCTGGCAACCGACCCCGCTGAGCGTATTGCCAAGGTCAATAAAGAGCTGGAGGTTACGAAATCCCGCCTCAATTCTTTACGTGAAAATGACGGCAGCAATGCGGGTGCGCTCGATACCGCTCTCAAACAAGCCGAAGATATAGCCCGCCGTCAGATTGAAGCGATTGAAAAACCCGCCCGTGATGCCGCCACCCGTGTCATGGAAGCCAATAGTAAAGTGGTCGATGATCTGCAGCGGCAAATGCTGAATTTGGGTAATAAACGTCAAGCCTTTATCGATCAGGCGGTGGGGCGTTTATCCAAAGATGCGAGTGAGGCACAGCGGGCGCAAACCCGTAAATTGGCGGCGCAGATTTTTGATAGTCAGGCTTATTCCGAAGCGCAAAAAGTTGTTGAGGATCTGAACAATCAACTCGGTCGCCTGACTGATAAACGGGCAGCGTTTATTCAGGATGCTGTTGGCCGTTTGTCGGATAATGCGACATCGGCGCAGCGCGCTGAAGTCGAAAAACTCGCCGCTGCCCTCTATGATCAAGGCGAAGCCCAGCAGAAGTTGAATAGGCTGCAGCAAGACGGGGAACAAGTCACCAACGCCACACGTTCGGCAACGGAATCCTATGCAGCGGAGCTGGATCGACTAAAGAGCCTGCTCGATGCTGGTGCCATCAGCCAGGAAACTTATAACCGCGCCGTTGCCAATGCTGAAAAACAGCAGCTTGATGCCCGCAAGGATGCCGAAGCTGGTGCCTTGCGCGCCTTCCGCAATTACCGCGAACAAGCTGAAGACGCTGCGGCAGCCGTGGAGCGTGCCTTTACCGAAGGCATGAAGGCCACTGAGGATGCCATCGTCGATTTTGTGACCTCTGGCGGTAAAAGCCTGCAGTCTTTGGGTGATCTTGCCAACTCCATCGTTGCGGACATTACGCGCATGGCCGTGCAGAAGTCTATCACAGGGCCGCTTTTCAATATGATTGGCGGCAGTATTGGCGGCGGTGGTTTTCTGGATAGTATTCTGGGCAGTATTTTTCATGAGGGTGGCGAAGTTGGCGGATCTGCACCACAACGCCGTGTGCCTGCCTATGTGTATACAAACGCGCCGCGCTATCACTCAGGCGGTGTGGCTGGTCTTAAGCCTGGGGAGATTCCTGCCATTTTGGAACGCGGTGAAATCATACTGCCCAAAGACGGCACGCGCATGGGGTCAAGCGTCAATGTCGTCATGAATATCACCACGCCGGATGCCAGCAGCTTCCGCATGAGCCAGTCGCAAAT
>CAYRVJ010000186.1:0-2849 GCA_964427785.1 uncultured Alphaproteobacteria bacterium
ATTATTGCGGCGGCAACGATATCGGGCGCATTGACCTTTTAAAGATCGACGTCGAGGGCGCGGAAAACAAGGTGATCGCCGGATTTGCGCAAATGCTGCGCGAAGGCCGGATTAAAATCATCCAATTCGAATATGGCAGGGCGAATATATTGTCGCGCTTTTTGCTGAAAGACTGGTACGATTTATTGACGCCGCTGGGGTATAAAATCGGCAAGCTTTACCCGGATTACATAGATTTCAAGGATTACGATTTAAAAGACGAAGATTTTATCGGCCCGAATTACGTGGCCACAAGGCAGGAACAAGGAGAATAAAATGACAAATCACAACCAAAAAACCAAAACGCTTTTGGATATCGTATGGGACGCCATAAGCAGCGGGCAATATGAAATCGAGTCATCCGGGTTGCAGGAATTGTTTTCCGGCCCGGACCGCGCCAATGTTTTCGCAAAAATTCCCATGCTTTTCCGGCAGGGCTCTAAACAAAGAGGGATGCGGAACTGCATGGCGATCCATGAAGCGGTCGCGGCGCATGATTTCGGCACCAATTTCAAGGGCATTGTCGCGCTCGCTTATCGCGATCAAAAAGGCAAAAAAGATCAGCAAAAACAAGATGCGCGCGGTGAAATGCCGGGCCGCAATTCTAGCGAAGCGATCAAAGCCCTGCGCGGCCGGGTCACCACCGCCAGCGAGCTTCTTGGGAGGGGTTCGCGCGCTGCGCGCGGATAGATCAAGCGCTTTTGGCTTTGTTTTGCGCCGTGAAATCCCGCCAGGCCAAAATGCCGCCCTTTAAATTGCGTATATTCTTAAATCCTTGCTGCACAAGATATTGCACAGCCGCTTCGCCGCGTTTTCCGGCCTTGCAATAAACCACGATCTTGCAATCCTTATCCGCGCCGCAGGGCGCGCCATTCAGCAATTGCCCAAGCGGCAGATGTTTTGCGCCCGGGATGTGGCCTTCTTGCCATTCCGAATCCTCGCGCACATCCAAAAACACGGCATCCTTCAAACAGGCGGCGTCTTTGCATTCAATGCATTCGATGTCTGGAACCGGCTTTGCGTCTGGTTTTGGCTGCATTTCTATGCTCTCTTTCCCCGCATGGTGCGGGCAGGATGGGTTGCGCCTTACCGTTATATGGCGCATCGAAAAATCTTGCGCATTGATTAAAATCAAATCGCGCGGCACTTCAAGCCCCAAAATAAACCGCGCCGCGATTGCTGCCTGAAGGCTTCCTACCATTCCGGCAACGGCGCCCAGAATACCCGCTTCGGCGCAATTGGGAATATGGTTTTCCGGCGGATTCGGATAAAGGCAGCGGTAACATGCGCCATGCGCCGGATCGAACAAGGCGGCCTGCCCGCCCCATTGCAGCACCGCGCCGTAAACGAACGGCTTGGTCAGGGCGCAGGCGGCGTCACTGATCAAAAACTTGGCGTCGAAATTGTCGGTGCCGTCCAAAATAAGGTCATAGCTTGAAAATAATTCCGTCGCGTTTTCCGCGTCCAACGCCGCCGCATGCGATTCGACCGCAATATCGGGATTCAGCGCGCGCAGATATCGCGCCGCCGTCTCCGCCTTTGGTTTGCCGACATCTTCGGTTTTGTATATCGTCTGGCGCTGTAAATTGGACAGATCGACGGTGTCGAAATCAACAATGCCGATCTTGCCGATGCCGCTTGCCGCCAAATAGGGCAAGGCGGCGCTGCCCAATCCGCCCGCGCCGACGCATAAAATGCTGGCGGCGGAAAGACGCTTTTGGCCATTTGCCCCTATTTCAGGCAGGATGATTTGCCGCTGGTAGCGGGTTTTTTCCATTGCCAGCTTATTATTTATAAATCGAATGAATTAAGCAAATAAATTGGTGCCCCCGGTCGGGGTCGAACCGACACGTCCTTGCGAACACCAGATTTTGAGTCTGGCGCGTCTGCCAGTTCCGCCACAGGGGCACAAATCAGAAGCCGGAATATGGTTTAAGGCTTCGATAGCAAGGGGTCAATTTCTAGCAAAAATAGGACGGCGCGTCTAGGGGCGTTTTTATACCGATAGCGGTCTAATTTAATAATCCTCCCGGCTCATCCTGAGCTTGTCGAAGGATGGGCTGCAAACACCGTGCTCGCTGCCCATGGTTCGACAGGCTCACCATGAGTTGTGGGGTTTATAGGCAAATTAGACCACTGACCTTATAATCGTTTAGGGAATGACAGGTTTTTTTACCTATCGCCTATCGGCTATAAACCATCGACTAACCGCCCTGACTTCTTTATAGTTCTTTCATGTTTTCCTTGTCCCGGCGTTTATTGACCCCGCCTTATTTTCCCGCGCTTTTGGCCTTGGCCTCGGCGCTGATTCTTTTGGCTGCGCTGGGCTTTCAGCATATCGGCGGCTATGCGCCTTGCATTTTATGCTATTACCAGCGCGCGCCCTTTTGGCTGGTAATCGCCTTGTGCCTGTTCTTTATCTTGGTGCAAAAATCCGGGCGGCTTTCCGACCCGGCGCGGCTTTATTTGTTGCTTGTGGTGTTGTGCGCCATCGCGTTTTTGGGCAATGCCGCCTTGGCCTTTTACCATATGGGCGTCGAATATCATTACTGGCCGGGGCCGGATGTCTGCGCTGTCATGGGGCAGGGCGCGGGCAATCTCGAAGAATTATTCGCCGATATCATGAAAACCAAACCGGTGCGCTGCGACGAGCCGGCCTGGACTTTATTTGAAATTTCCATGGCGGGATATAATTTCCTATTGAATCTTGGGCTTTTCGCCGCTTGTATCTTGGCCCTGCGGCAGCAAAAACAATCGGGGTGGTGACATGATCGGAGTTGTGGAAATCGGCACCATGCTTGCGATCGGCG
>CAYRVJ010000187.1:0-2783 GCA_964427785.1 uncultured Alphaproteobacteria bacterium
AGCGAGGACAATGAAAGGCAGATATTCACCCTGGCGCTGGAAGGCGGAAAAGAATTGGTCATGACGCAAATCGCCGGGCTTGTGGCGCGGCGTATTCTGCGTTTTTGCGAAAAGGGCGATGTTTTGTCGCCCGGCCAGCGTTACGGCATGATCCGGTTCGGCAGCAGGGTCGATGTGTATTTGCCGCAAGGCGTCTCCCCCCTTGTTATCGCGGGACAGAAAGTCTACGCTGGCGAAAGCGTGCTGGCCGATATGCAATTGGCCGAACCGGCCCGCCAAGGACACCGCCAATAGGAATCCGTCATGAAAATAAATCCCGCCCTGATCGCCCTGAAAATCCAGAACAAAAAGCCGCGCGGATTGACGCTGAACAAGCTTATTCCGAACATACTGACTGTCACCGCCTTGTGCAGCGGGCTGACCGCGATCCGCTTCGCCATCGAAGGCAATTGGGAATTTGCGGTTATGGCGATTTTGCTGGCTGCGGTTCTGGACGGCCTTGATGGGCGCGTGGCGCGGTTGATCAACGGTACCAGCGGTTTCGGCGCGCAGCTGGATTCGTTATGCGACGTGATTTCTTTCGGCGTCGTTCCGGCGATGGTGATGTATTTCTGGGTTTTAGAGGATTTGGGCAGGCTTGGCTGGGTGGCGTCGCTTTTGTTCGTCGTATGCGCCGCGGTAAGGCTGGCGCGGTTCAATTTGCAAATCGACGACCCGAATCGACCCAGCTTTGCCGCGCATTTTTTCAGCGGCGTTCCGACGCCCGCCGCCGCCGGGCTTGCGCTGGCCCCTTTGATCCTAAGCTTTAAATTCGGTGAAATTTTCCACGAACCCATAGCCATCGCTATATGGATGTTCATGATCGCCGGAATGATGGTAAGCACCTTTCCGACATATTCCTTTAAAAAAGTCAAAATCGACCATGACGATGTATCCTTGATCCTGGTCGGCGTTGGGATAATCGCAGGCGCGCTGTTCGCCGAAACCTGGCTGACGATGGGGCTTTTGATTCTGGCCTATGTCGCCTTGATGCCGGCCAGTTTTTTCAGCTACCGCAAAATGCGGCTTGCCGAACAACAACGCATAGCCGAACAGTTGCCCTTGGAACAAACGCAGGAAGATGCCATGGGCAAACGCCCCGCCTAAATTTGCGTACTTTGCTTGGCGGTGTACACCCACACCCCGGCGGGCGGAAAGTTTTCCCACACCCACCCTACGCGGCGCACATCCAAATTCAAATGTTCCGGGCGGAAGGGGGGAACAAACCCATAAGAAAATTGGATGAATACTCCGCCCGGTTTTAATACCGCGAATGATTGTTGCACGATGCTGCGGGCCAGATCACGCTTGAACGTCAACAGCGGCAAACCAGAGACCACGGCAGAGAATGCGCCGATCTTATCCTGGGGCAAAATTTGATCCAAATGGTCGGCATCACCCAGAATCGAATGTACGCCCGGGAATTTGCGGCTGACATAATCATGCAGCTCAGGGTTGCGTTCGACCATGTACAAACGCCCCGGCGCGACGCCGGCTTTTAATATTTGCTGGGTCAATGGCCCCGTTCCTGGACCCAATTCCAAGACATAATCTTTTTCTGGATCGGGGATTTGTTTTGCCATCTTGCGGCCCAAGGCTGCAGAGCTTGGTTTGATCGCGGCAACTTTTAAAGGCTGGCGGAGATATTGTTTTATGAACAAGCGCCAGTCGGATAGGTAAGATGACATGAAACCTCTGAGGGAAAGGCTGCTTTTAGCATATTGATCGTAAAAAATAAGGGATTAACTTCGTATAACGTTCTCTTTCAACAACTTAATTATGGTCTATATAAGGCTTTACGCCTGCGTTTTAAAATGATATCCTTTAAGGATATTATATATGGTTAATAAGTTTTATTATGATGGAAAGCAAAAAAGCAAAATCAGGTCTGCGTCAGAAACTTGACGTTATCGCCTCCTCTGTTGGCATAGCGCTGGTTAGCGTTTTTATGGCGGCAACGCCTAAAACCGGTCTTGGCCCGCAGCGTGCTACCGATCCAGAGGAAACAAACTCAACAGCGGCGGCTTCTTTCTATACAACGGAACCCGTTACAAGAAACCCCATCACAGTGCCCAGATCGGATGCGGCAGCAAGCATCCCCACAATCCTGCCCGCGCCTGCACCAGAGCCTGCGTCTTTGGCCACTGCGGCAGAAACAAACGAAAAAATGCAAGCTGTTGCCAGCTTAGCTCAGAACAACGAGCTGGGCTATAATGATAAGCTATATCGCTTAATGCAAGAATTCGAAGGGTGTGAATTGCGCGCCTATCTCTGCGGCGAAGGCGCTTGCACCATCGGGATTGGATTCAATCTGGATGTTCATGGCGATTTATTCAAAAGAACGCTGCAAATAAACGACGCCCAATTGCGGCAAATCCGCAATGGCGAACGCGGCATTACCGAAGAACAAGCACGTACCATTTTTGACTTATCTATTCGTGAACATGAACAGGCCGCGCGCGAACGTCTTGCCCGTTACGGCATCGACTTTGACAGCTTACCAAGCAACCAAAAATTATGCCTGACTTCTCTGGCGTTCAACGCCCCTGGCCTTATCGGCCCTAATTTGTGCAACGCCTTAAAAAACGGCGATCTAGTCACGGCGGCTTGCGAAATCGCGCTGAATTCCAACCGTGACGGTTTAGATGCTTTGGAAAGCGGCCAGGCTTTGTCGAATGTTCGCGGGCTGTTCGACCGCAGGGAAGCCGAAAGCTATTTGATGCTGGGCCGCGTTCCGACCCTTG
>CAYRVJ010000188.1:0-2766 GCA_964427785.1 uncultured Alphaproteobacteria bacterium
AGCTTCTGATCAAATCTTCTTGGATCACGCCGGTATCGACCGATGTTTGCGCGATTTCGCGCAAGGCAATGACCGGGTTTTTGTCGTTGTCGCGTTCGATGGTCAATACCGCGCCGGCAGCGATGTCGCGCGCGCGCTGGGCTGCAATCATCACCAGTTCGTATCTGTTGGGAATTTTATCTACGCAATCTTCGACCGTTACACGTGCCATCTTTGAATCCTTTTAAACCGTTATTAGATAAGGGGTATCAATTTAATAAAAAACAATTGATTTTGCAATAGTTTAAATGATTACAAGCCGCTTTCAGCCTAAAACCGCTACGGGCTGCAGGATTTTGACAGTTATCTAAATATTTGTAAAAACTAGGCAATCAAAATGGTGCTTAATTTCGTGACCAAACATACAGCCACCTAAAAAGGCTCGCATATTACAAAATGCGAGCCTTTAGCAACGACCATTTATCTAAACGTCATAGACGTTTCCAAATTCGGCTGCGTTAAGGATTAGACCGATTTGCGTGTTACAATTTTTATCTTCCACCACGAGTTATCTGAGTTGCTGCTAAACCTGCGGCAGACATCACATTATCAGATACAGTCTTATTTCTACCCCCTCTAATGCAGCCGATAAGTCCTCCAATAAAACCTCCAGCAACAGTTCCAACTACAGGGATAATCGAGCCTAACGCTGCACCGGTGGCCATACCGCCTCCTGCGCCTATAAGTGCGCCTACCTGGGAATTAATACACTCCTTTTCCGCCTTAGCCCCGCCTTCTGCACGTGCTTTTTCCTGTGCTTCCAACATAGGCCGAACAATCATAGAAAATGTCATGCGTGAACTCCTTTTAAAAAGTGTTTAAGCATCCATAAATAATAAACAATTACCGAAAGTAAATCAGTTCTATTATTTAAATGCAACTTCTTTATTTCTAGAGGCTAAATATTACAAAATATTCCTTAAATTATATAGCTTTGTGGTCCGCTTATCTGCCGTATTATTCTTTTTTCAAATCAATCCCATAATTCGATGCCGGACAGGCCCGGCAAAGAGTTTAGCATCTTTTGCGCGGTAATGCCGCTTTGCGGATGTTTCCAGTTTGGGGCGATTTCGGCCAAAGGCACAATGACAAAGCCGCGATGCGCCATGCGAGGATGCGGCAATTCCAGCCCATTATCGTTTAAAACAAGGTCGTTATAGGCGATCAAATCCAAATCCATCGCGCGCGCTTCGTTGCGTTCGCGCCGCGCGCGGCCAAAAAAAGCCTCGATGGCCTGCAATTCCAACAACAATTCATGGGGACCAAGTTTGGTTTCGATCTGCGCCACGCCATTGGCGAATTGCGGCTGATCGGATGCAGGCACGGGGTCAGTTTTATACCAGCAGGACACGCGTTTGGGGGTGATGCCGCGAGCGGGCATCATGCACAAAGCGGCCTCGAGATTATGCGGCGGCCCGCCATGTTCTTTGGTCGGAAGATTCGATCCCAACGCGATAAGTATCATAAAAATTAGTGTATAGGGTATAGTGTTTAGTGTCCAGCTAGTGTAGGAAATATTTGTTATGTTCACGCCCCCGCCAAAAGATTGCCCGCGCTGTCCGCGCCTTGTCGAATTCCGCTGCCAAAACCGCGAAAAATTTCCGGACTGGCATAACGCCCCTGTGCCGTCTTTCGGCGATTTGAACGCAAGGCTTTTGATTATCGGCCTTGCCCCCGGATTGCGCGGAGCCAACGCCACGGGCAGGCCGTTCACTAACGATTACGCAGGCGATTTGCTGTATGCAAGTTTGCTGAAATTCGGCTTTGCGCGCGGGGAATATAAAAAACACGCAAAAGACGGCATGCAATTGATGGATTGCAGAATCACCAACGCGGTGCGTTGCGTACCGCAGGAAAACAAACCTTTGCCGATTGAACAGAAAAACTGCCTGCCTTTTTTGCAAGTCGAGATCGCGGCGATGCCGAATCTACGCGGGGTTTTAACCTTGGGACTAATCGCGCATAACGCTGCCCTTACGGCTTTTAGGGCCAAAAAGTCGCAATACAAATTCGGCCATGGCGCTGTTCATGATTTGCCGGGCGGAATCAGGCTTTTTAATTCTTATCACTGTTCGCGCTATAATACCCAGACCAAGCGGCTGACCACAGAAATGTTCGAGGCGGTTATAGGAAATATTCAAGCTGACTTTGCGAAAGAGATTTTTTTAGCGCGACAGACTGGGTAATCGGTTCAGATAATCGTCCGTCATTCCCGCGAAAGCGGGAATAGCCATCAAAATAAATCGCGCGGCGAGCGCGATTATTTCTTCAATAAAAACGCAGGCACATGCCCGCCCAATCCTGGCGGGGTTTTTTCCGAACGGCTTTGATCGCGCTGTGGATCGTGGCGCACAGGCTCCCCGCCTCTGCCTCTTTCGGGCGCCCGTTCGGGTTTAGGCGTCTGCGGCGGCCTTGGCGCGTCGTCATGCTGCCTGACCGGCTGCATTTGTTGTCTGGGCGGATGCTGGCGCTGCCCGTTTTGTTCTTTTTTATCTTGAGCGGGCCGGTCTTGACTATGGCCGTGCCTGTTTCCGTCCCTGCCGCCCCGGCGTTTTCCGCCACGATTGCGGGGAAATTTATGGTGCCGCTCTCGCGGATTGAATTCGACGGGGTTATATCCCTCGTTGCCTTCGACCAAAGGTTGTTCCTTTAGCGGCAGCAATTCGATCGGCGTGTTCGCCTGCTTTTTGATCGGCTCGAAGAATTTTTCGTCATAGCCGCTGACCA
>CAYRVJ010000189.1:0-2735 GCA_964427785.1 uncultured Alphaproteobacteria bacterium
TTTTCCATAGATGATGCGCGCCAAAGCTCATCAGATCGTTCATCAGATCGTATTTTTGCGCCACACGCTGAAATACATTGCGTACTTTTTGCGTCTTTTGGTCTGCAGAAAGTTTTTGAAAGCCGAAATCGGATAATTTAGATGATGATTTTGAAACCATGATTGAATCACAAGCAATATTAATTTTTTATGACAAGGGGTGGCTTATGGAATTTTTTTACTGACAAAACAATAAGAACTGCTATCTTGTTTCCGTTATAAACACTAGAGAAAACACAGATGCATTATCCTATCATATCAGCCATTGCCGCAAAACTATTTAATGTGGCTGCGGCAGCTTTGTAAAATCATGACCTCAGCATTGGTGAAAAAAACGTCTCTGCAAATTAAAACAGGGCCAGCCGAAAAAAGCGGGCGCCGCAAAACATTGGCACGCGTACCGGCTGTGTCATTGCAGGAAAACGCCGACCGCTGGAGAAAATTGCAGTGTGAAGGCAATCGTGCGTTCAACCGGCTGCTGCGCGAAGGATCTTTGCGCGATACTATGTTAAAAGCACGACAAGGGGATGCAGCCGCCCATCAAACGCTGATCGTGGCAGGAATGAGTTTTCTGATAGTCCATATTTTAAAATTCACCCCTGATTGTCACGTCATAGACCAAAGTTCCATCGTTAAAAATTTCATCAATTCGGCGGAATTCTCCGACCTTATGCAAGACAGCATTGTAATGCTTGGTCAACGTCTCCATTATCAAATAAATATAAAACCAGACGCGGAAAGGCGAGTTTTCGCCGATATCTGCAAAGGCGCGGCTCATAGCGCCATAGCCAAAAGCCGGGGCTTTTATTCGCTGCAAGAATTTTATTTTTTCTTAAAACTCGACGAATATATTCGCCGTTACGAAGCCATATCTGGCCGCAAACCGCGCCGGGAAGTTCTTGAGCGGGCCTTATATATTTACCGGGCCAGGAGAAAAAGGTTGTTCTTGGAAAAACATGGTGATGTTTCAACCCTCAAAAAACTTCGCCGCTACCTTAGTTACCTTACTGATGTATCCATTCAAAGATACTCGGCTATCATCTATCAAGACCCAGCGCCCGAGACGCGCTGTTTTTCAGCCCCGCAACAGCTTGCTGCCCCAAATTCTGTCTCAGCCCCGCCAGGGAAATGGAAAGAAGTTGCGGCCCAATGGCAGCGCTTGCCTAACCCTAGTTTTTTTAGACTTCACCACAGCTATGGCTATGTCCCATCAAGGCCTATCCTAATAGATCGTGCTATAATGGCCTGCCCTTCAGAAGCCATGGAAAGATTAAAAGCGCGTCTGTTGCCGCTGATTTATCGCCAACGGATTGCCGAAGGCGGCGTGCGCTAGGCATTGCGCACTTTATTGCTTTTTTCACCGGCGGGAATGTCGCGGAATCCAAAGGGGCTGGTTTTGATCATAGCGTATAGCGTATAGCGTATAGCGTAAAGTTAATCTATATTTCTCCTAACCCCTAAACCCTATCCCCTGCTTTATGCCTGAACTGCCCGAAGTCGAAACCACGATGCAAGGCCTTGCCAAGATTATGGCGGGGCAAAAAATCGCGCAGGCGCGATGCCGCCGCAAAGATTTGCGCTTTCCGCTGCCAAAAGGCCTGGCGGAACGGCTAAAGGGCAAAAGCGTCGTCCGGCTGGAAAGAAGGGCGAAATATATGCTGATCCACCTGTCGGACGGCCTTGTCTGGATGGTGCATTTGGGCATGTCGGGGCGGTTTTGTAAAATCGATGCGGCGCAATACGATCAGCCGCAAAAACATGACCATGTGTTGATTGCCCTGGGCAACCGCAATTTTCTTGCCTTTAACGACCCGCGCCGATTCGGCATGATGGATTTGATCAAGGAAAAGAACATAGCGGATCATAAATTGCTGAAACATTTAGGGTTCGAGCCTTTGGACAAGGCCTTTACCGGAAAAGCGCTTTATGAAAAACTCCGCGCCAAAAAACAAACCGCTATAAAACTTGCGATCATGGATCAAAAGCTGGTCGTCGGGGTGGGCAATATCTATGCGTCCGAGGCGCTGTATGATGCGGGCATAGACCCCCGCCGCAAGGGCGCAAGCCTAAGCCCAAAAGAATGCAACGCCTTGGCCCAGGCCATCAAAAAAGTGTTGCACAAGGCGATTATCGCCGGGGGAAGCAGCTTGCGCGATTATGTGCAATCGGACGGCACGCTGGGCAATTTTCAAGAGCATTTTTCGGTTTATGGCAAGGCGGGTAAGGCCTGCAAAACCAAATCCTGCGGCGGATCTATTCAAAAAATGGTGCAAGCGGGCAGAGTCAGCTATTATTGTAAGGAATGCCAGGCTTAAATGTCACCAATATGCCATCTCCGCGAAAGCGGGGATGACACATATTTGTTTCGTCGGATCCCGCCATCGCCATAAGGGCTTGAGCGTTGCTTCGGGAAAGATTACTGTTTCTCAAGGCCTGATAATATTTTATTAACCTTTCCCCTCTATTCCTAAACCCTACACCTTAACCCCTAACCCCCCATATTCCCATGACCGTCACCGCCATCGCCCCCAAGCACAATCACCAATACGAAACCCTGATTTTTGAAAAGCACGATAAGGTCGCGGTGATCCGTCTGAACCGCCCCCAGGCTTTGAACGCGCTGAATTCGACCCTGATCCGCGAGCTGGGTCTGGCGCTTGATTATTGCGACGACGAGCCGACCATCGGCTGCACCG
>CAYRVJ010000190.1:0-2728 GCA_964427785.1 uncultured Alphaproteobacteria bacterium
CGCCGTCTTCGCCGGCCATCATATCGTCGCCGTCGCCGCCGGACAGCAGGTCGTTGCCCGCGCCGCCGAACATGAAATCGCCGCCGCCTTCGCCATAAAGCGTATCGTTGCCTTCGCCGCCTTCGAGCAGATCGGCATCCGCGCCGCCGAACAACAAGTCGGTGCCCGCGCCGCCGCGCAATATGTCGTTGCCCGCGCCGCCGAACAAAGCGTCGTCGCCGTTGCCGCCGTTAAGCACATCATTGCCGTCTTCGCCGAACAGCTGGTCGTTGCCTTCATCGCCCTCGAGCACATCATTGCCCGCTTCGCCATGAATTTCGTCGTCGCCGTCGCCGCCATACAGGCTGTCATCCCCTTCGTTGCCACTCAAAAGATCGTTTCCGGAACCGCCCTTTAACAAGTCATTGCCGATGCCGCCGCGCAGTGTGTCGCTGCCCGCGCCGCCGTGAATTTCATCATTGCCGTCTTCGCCGAACAGCTTGTCGTCGCCATCGCCGCCTTCGATCAGGTCGTCGCCCGTGCCGCCGTAAATCTCGTCGTTATTGCCGCCGCCGAATAATTTGTCGTTGCCTGCGTCGCCGTTCAAAAGATCGTTACCGTCGCCGCCTTGCAACTCGTCATTGCCGTCTTCGCCGAATAGCTGGTCATCGCCCTCCCCGCCTTTTAACAGGTCGTTGCCGATGCCGCCGCGCAATATGTCATTGCCCGCGCCGCCGTCCAAATCATCATTGCCTGCATCGCCATTCAGCTCGTCGTCGCCGTCATTGCCTTCCAGCAGGTCATCGCCTTCGCCGCCATGGATTTCGTCGTTATTGCCGCCGCCGAACAATTTGTCATTGCCCGTATCGCCAAAAATGATGTCGGCGCGATTGCCGCCGAAAATAGTGTCGTTGCCCGCGCCGGCATGAAACACAACCCCGACAAATCCGGCTTCCGCCGCTTCGGCGGCGCTGTCGGCAAGGATAACGGTATCGTCGCCGTCCAAGGCGTTATATTGCGTGCCGTCTATATAAGTCCCGGCATTCACCAGGTTCAAATTGACGACGTCGTTGTTGTTGGTAAAAAGCGGCCCAAGTCCGGGGCCGCCGGGACCGCCCGGGGTCACGGACAGATCCGCAAGGTTTTCAGGCGCGCCCAGGAAATCGTCGTCGCCGATGCCAGAGATGCCCGCATCGCCCAAAAGACCGATCGGACGGATGCCCGGCAAATCAAATGGCTGGTCATAAGCCGAAAAAGCCGCGCCGTCATTCTGGCCGGGGGCGCCCGCATTGTCGTTTGCGCCCGGACCGGCAGCGGTTTCAAGCGAATTGATGCGCGATAAGGACGAGAGCAACGCCTCGGCGGGGATGGATTCCTGATTTGGGGTCAAAAGATTGTTGGCTGTCGTTTCGCCTTCGAAAGGAAAGAAATTCAGCAACACCAAAACACCGCCATCGTCGAAAGTCAGGATCAAATTATTGCCGTCGACGCTCGACTGCGCTTCGGACAGGTCGAAATCCAGCTCGACCGTGGTATTCTGCGGTACCGCGACTTCGATCCGTTCGCCTTCGGAAGGCTTTTGCACGGCGATACTGTTCTGCACCTCGGGCATGGCGCTTGCGCCCTTGCCGTTCTTATTGCCGATATCGCCGTTGTTTTGCGGATCTGTTTTTGCCATGACCAGCCCCTTTTTGTAATAAGTCGCTTATTTAAAGTCTTCCCTGCACTGCGCTATGGATATAGCTCGATATCCGTTATTCGGAAACAAAGCTTATTCACGGGCACGAAGCGTTGAAATTAAAGCTGAAAAGGAAACAAAAGTCAATATGTATTTGCGTCCCGGTCATACCGCAAAACACTGTTATTACAAATATTTAGGTTTTTTATAGTACGACTTTTGAAGGGGTTTTATTCAAAAAAAACTTCGATGAAACGATGCCCGATCCAGGCGAGAATGTATTTATGGTATTCGCCGACCACAAGCCAGGCCGACCCCCGCGACCGCCAAAACGACTCCAATTGAAATTGTTGCGGAAAGACCGGATGCGGGACAATCATTTTTCCCGGCATCGCCTGGTGGAATTCCAGCAAGCTGCGCGGCATGTGATAGGTTGCGGTCACAAGGCGCAAGGATTTTATCTTTTTTCCCTGAACCCAAAGCGCGGTTTCTTGGGCGTTACCGAACGTGTCTTCGGCCCTGCCGCCCAATTCCACATGGCGCATGAAATCATATCCTAAGGGCCACGAGATCACGGAAAGTACGTCATCCGCCTTGGCGCCGATGCCGGTAATGAAAAGATAATCCGCCTTTTTTTGCAGCAGCAATTCCGCGCCGGTCCTAAGGCGGTCCTCGCCGCCGGTCAGTACCACGATCGCATCGGTCTTTTCTGGATCTTGAGCGGCAGCTGGCGGAATCATCGCGATAAATTGCTGCAGCCCCCAAAACCAAAGCGCGGCAAGCCCGATCAAAACCAGGGACAAGAAATAGCGTTTTTTGAATCGCCGTTTTTTCAAGAGGCCGCCTTTGAAAATCTTGCTTTGATAATCTCCGCCGCGTCCGGCAAATCCTGCGCCATCCATACCGGCTGCAAATGATCCGGTATGCCGGCTTGCCTTGTCATGCCGCCCTTGCCGGTCAAGACCAAACAGCGATGGCAACCCGCCGCCTGCGCCGCCTCGATATCGCGCAAGGCATCGCCGATCATCACCGTATCGCCCGGCAAAGCGCCATGGTCGCGCATCGCTTCGA
>CAYRVJ010000191.1:0-2682 GCA_964427785.1 uncultured Alphaproteobacteria bacterium
CATCAGCATGGATTTGCCGCGCCCGACACCGCCATGCATATAAACGCCCTTGGGCACGGGGCTTTTGCCGCCGCGCCAGCGCGTCACCGCCGCCGAAAGCCCGGAAAGATTTTTGGGGTGGTAATCGTCAAGCGCCTCTTGCAATTCCTGCAATAGAATCGCGGCCTCGTCCTGCGCGGCATCGGGCATTATTTTCCCGCTTTCGCGCAAGGCCTTGAATCTGTCATGGAAGATTTGCATCGGGCTGTTTTAGACGATATAACGGGATTTATCCAGCGCAATAGAATGAAAAACCCCACGGAAACCGCATGGCCGCCTTATCCCAAGTCTTCCGCAACGCGTACCGCTTGAAACGCCACCCCGCGCCGCATCGCCGTGCGCTTGCCTGGCATTATATCCTAATGCAATTGGCTTACAGCCTGTATTACCGCTATGCCAAAAGCCAGCCCAAAAGCTGGCGCGCGCTGGGCATGGAATTTCATTTCTTCAAATTCCGCCCGTTTTTGGATTTATTCGAGGATATTTTCATAACCCAGCCTTATTATTTTGAAACGCAAAACAAGGCGCCCGTCATTCTGGATTGCGGCGCGAATATCGGGCTGGCCACATTATATTTCAAAAAACTTTTTCCCGCATCGCGCATCACCGCGTTCGAGCCGGATCCAAAAACCCACGCCATGCTGCAAAAAAATATCGCGGCCAATAATTTTCAAAACGTCACGGCGGTGCAAGCCGCGTTAAGCGACAACACCGGCCCGGCCGGATTTTACGCCGATCCGCATGATCCCGGAAATTTCTGCCAAAGTCTTGATGCCGCGCGGATGAAGGGCGAAAAGATCGAAGTCCAAGGCGTCAAATTGTCGGATTATATGCCGGGCGAAGTCGATTATTTGAAATTGGATGTCGAAGGCGCGGAAGACAAAGTGCTGCAGGATTTGATATCCTCCGGCAAGATAAAAAATATCAAACGTTTTTTTATCGAATATCACCACCATATCGACAAATCCCGTGACGATTTCGGCGCGTTTTTGAAGTTGCTCGAAGATAACGGTTTCGGCTATCAATTGGATGCCAAGGCTGTGGCGCATAAGACTGGAACCTACCAGGACATCTTGATTTTCGGCTGGCGCAAAGCGGGTCTTTGATTCTTGTCATCCCGAACTCTTTAGGGTGAGGGATCTCCATATATAAAGCCTTATATCTGGCGATTCCCCGTTTCACTCGGAATGACAACCGTTAACCGTCTACTGCCTACGGATAACCGCCCGCCAAACTGCGCCCAACCGCCGTTTTTTTATCAGTTGACGGCAATGCCGAAATCCACTAGTTTCCCTTAAAGAAAAATTAAGGGGGTGCCATATAATGACAACTTTAACAGGCTATCCTGCCTTGGCGCAGGAAATTCTTGCCATTCGTGAAAATCGGCGGCGTGAGGAAGATGCTGATGCCATCGTCGCCAAATTCTTGAAAAGCAAAGGCATTATAACCATCGAGCCGAAGGCAGCGCTGCCGCCAAAAGGGGTTTACAAAAAAGCTTACGTAAAATTCCCTGAAAATGACGGCGACGGCGCGCCAAGAAACTATCGCGGCATGGGCTGGAAGGCGCTGATGGAACAGGAAACGACCGCGCTGCAATTGTTTCTTGGCAGATTTACAAAGCTGATCGAAGAAGAAGCGCGCCTTGAAGAATCGTTAATGACGCGCCCTAGCGCCGATTTGCGCAAAAGGCTTTACGAGGTGAAAGCGGATCAAGAAAAGCTTATCCATGCCGAACAAGACCGCTGGGATACGACCGATCAGCGGCTTCGTGAAGCCACAAGCGGGAGGCACAAAAGAACCAACAATCCGATCGAAACATCGACCGCCGCTTTTGCGCGTGAATTGCGTGGCGCTTTGATGGTAAGATCCGGCCGTTGATTGCAACCAACGGGGGTGCCGCCATGCAGCCGCAGAACCAAGAGCAACCGCAAGCCGACTTGACCTTGCAAATAGCGCGCGCCAGAAAAAGCGAAACTAGATACAACATGCTTGGGATCGCCTGTTTTGCCGGGCTTCCTTGCGTCTTTCTTGGCGCTTCTGCCGCTGCCTTGTTGGCCGCAATCCCGTATAGCCTTCCCGCCATTTTTATTGCTGGATCTTTGGGTATCTTGCCTTGGCTAAAAATCAGCATGTTTTTCTTCAACAGGAATTGTTCCGCCAGGGAACGGAAAGAAATCCTTATCGGTGAACATGTCCAGCAAATGCGGCTGGAATTGGCACGGGCTTTGCAATCGCCGGAATTGGGCGTTTTGCCTTTGGATGCCGCTGCAACAAGCTTCAGCAAGGCACAATTGTATAACAGTTTGACCGAACGCGCCTTTTATCATTATTGGGAAAAACTAGAAAAAAATGGAACGCCGGCCGAACGACTGCCGGACGACGCAAGAAAATGCGCCAATCAATTTTGCCAAAAACTATATTGGCCGGATATAGACAGCGGCAAAGCCGCGATGATGGCAGAGGCGATAGGCGTTCTTTGCGAAAGATCGCAGCGTTGATGCGGTTGACGGTTAACGGTCAACTACTAACCCTTGCGTTCCACCAGCATTTTTTTGGTTTCGGCGATCGCCTGCGCCGGATTCAATCCCTTGGGGCAGGTTTTGGCGCAATTCATGATGGTGTGGCAGCGGTATAATTTGAACG
>CAYRVJ010000192.1:0-2663 GCA_964427785.1 uncultured Alphaproteobacteria bacterium
TGCGCCTGCCCAGCGGCGCGGGTTTCCGCCTTAGAGCCAGCGGCGGACAGCTTGCCCTTGAAAAAAGCGTCTATTTGGGCCAAAAAGGTTTGGTGCAAAAGACCCTGCAAATTGTGGTATATGGGGAATTGCTGCACAGCTCCGGCCAGATTCAATGGTCGATGCAAAAAGAAAGCAAAAAATAAATCCCCCGCAAAGGCGCCTTTATGTCCGATCCCGGTTTGGTTGCAATCAAAAGAGCCCTGATCTCGGTCAGCGATAAAACAGGACTCGATCAAATCGGGCCGTGGCTCGATTCTTATGGCATCGAAATCATCGCCACCGGCTCGACCGCGCAATATCTTCGCGATAAAAAAGTGCGTGTCAAAGAGGTGGGCGAAGTCACCGGCTTTCCCGAAATACTGGACGGCCGTGTGAAAACCCTGCATCCGCTGGTGCATGGCGGAATTCTGGCCGACCGCAGCAAAAAAACGCACCAGCAATCCTTGCAGCAGCATCATATAAAACTTTTCGATCTTGTGATCGTCAATCTTTATCCTTTCGCCGAAGCGGTGAAAAAAGGCGGCGATTATCAGGAATGCGTCGAGAATATCGACGTCGGCGGCCCGGCGATGATCCGCGCCGCCGCCAAGAACCATAAACATGTCACGGTGATCACCGACCCCAGGGATTACGGCGAATTGCGCCAGCATATGGGAATGGAAGGGGGCAATCTGCCGCTCGCCTTCCGCCAGGCGATGGCGGCAAAGGCGTTCGCCTTGACCGCAAGCTATGACGCCGCGATCAATGGCTGGCTATCCGGCCAGATGGGCGAGGATTTCCCGCAAAGCCTGATCCTGCGGGCGGAACGCGCGCAAATCCTGCGTTACGGCGAAAACCCGCAGCAACAAGCCGCGTTTTACCGCAACAATGCGGACCCAAGCGGGCTTTACGCTTTCCGCCAGATGCAGGGCAAAGAGCTGTCTTACAACAATATCCTCGATTCCGACGCCGCGATCGAACTGGCGGCGGAGTTTAACCGGCCCAGCGTCGCCATCATTAAACATGCCAACCCTTGCGGCGTTGCGAGCGCGGACGATATCGCGGGCGCCTACCGCGCCGCGCTGAAATGCGACCCGACCAGCGCCTTCGGCGGTATCGTCGCCTGCAACCGCGCGCTCGACAAGGAATCCGCCGAAGCGATCACACAAATATTCACCGAGGTGGTAATCGCCCCGGATGCAAGCGAAGACGCCATCACGATATTCAAGGCCAAGCCGAATTTGCGCCTGCTTTTGACAGGCGCAATGCCGGACCCGAAACGCGCCGCTTTATATATCCGCTCGGTCAGCGGGGGGTATTTGCTGCAAGGACGGGATAATGCGGCCACATCCTTGCCGCAACTGCGCGTCGTCAGCAAGCGCGCGCCGTCGGATAAGGAAATGCAAGATATGCTGTTCGCCTGGACGGTCGCAAAGCACGTTAAATCCAATGCTATCGTCTATGCCGCGAACAATGCGACATTGGGCATCGGCGCCGGGCAAATGAGCCGGATAGATTCGACCCGCATCGCCAAAATCAAAGCCGAAGAACACAAGCTGGATCTGAACGGCGCGGCGGCGGCCAGCGACGCGTTCTTTCCTTTTGCCGACGGCGTCGAAGTGATCGCCCAAGCGGGGATCAAATCCATCATCCAGCCGGGCGGATCGGTGCGCGACAAAGAAGTCATCGAAGCCGCCGACAAGCATGGCCTTGCCATGGTACTCACCGGCACGCGCCATTTCAGGCATTGAAGCTTTTAATATGAAAAAAATCGCCGCGATCTTTTCCCCCTACCGCGACCGCAATCTTTTGGCGGTGCTGTATCTGGGATTCGCAAGCGGTCTGCCGCTGCTATTGACCCTGTCGACGCTTTCCGCTTGGCTGTATCAAAGCGGCGTTTCGATCAAATCGGTCGGGCTATTCGCGCTTGTGGGGCTGCCTTATTCCTTGAAATTCTTATGGGCGCCGTTCAAAGACACGTTGCGCCTGCCTTGGCTGTGCGAGATTTTGGACCAAAGGCGCAGCTGGCTTTTCGTAACCCAGCTTTGCCTTGCGGCGTCGATCTTCGCGCTTGGGTTTTGCGATCCCGTGCAAAATTTATGGGCGGTCGCCGCATTATGTCTTTTGGTCGCGTTTTTTTCAGCCAGCCAGGACATTGTGTCCGACGCATACCGCATCGAATTGCAACAGCGCGAAAATCTGGGCGCGGGCGCGGCGGTGCAGTCCTTGGGCTATCGCCTGGGCATGCTGCTCGCGGGCGCGGGCGCGCTGCTGATGGCATCGGTCATGCCCTGGCAAGACGTTTATAAAATCATGGGGCTTGTGGTTTTGGCTTGCGCCGCCGCTTCCTGGTTTTGCCCGAAGGTCGAGGGGAGTTTAAAATCCACGCCGTTTTCGATGCAAAGCATCGCCGAACCTTTTATAGAGCTTTTGAAAAGACATGGCGCGGTTTTGATTTTCGCCTTTGTGATCCTTTATAAACTGGGCGACGCGCTGGCAAGTTCCCTGGTAACGCCGTTTTACCTGTATCTTGGATTTAACCTTGTCGAAATCGCAGGCATCAGCAAGGTGTTCGGACCGATAGCCTTTGTGACCGGCGGCATCATCGGCGGCGCCTTAATGCAAAAATGGCATATTCTGCG
>CAYRVJ010000193.1:0-2662 GCA_964427785.1 uncultured Alphaproteobacteria bacterium
ATGCGATCGAAGTCGACGTCGATGCGATCTGCGACGGCGAAGACGTTTATATAGCCGGAGTCATGGAACATATCGAAGAAGCCGGGATTCATTCCGGCGATTCGGCTTGTTCGATTCCTCCCTATTCGCTTGAAGACGAGGTCATCAAGGAACTTGAAGCGCAAACCAAGGCTATGGCCAAAGGATTAAAAGTCGTCGGCCTGATGAACGTGCAATTCGCCATTCAAAACGAAAATATTTTCGTGCTAGAGGTCAATCCCCGCGCCAGCCGGACAGTGCCTTTCGTGGCAAAAACCACCGGCGTGCAAATCGCGCAAATCGCGGCAAGGGTCATGGCGGGGGAGAAATTAAAAACTTTCGGCTTGCGCCCGGTATCCATTAACCATGTCGCGGTCAAGGAAGCCGTGTTTCCTTTCAACCGCTTTGCCGGGATCGACGTTTTGTTGGGGCCGGAAATGAAATCCACGGGTGAAGTCATGGGGATTGACGTCGATTTTGCGCGCGCCTTTGCCAAATCGCAGCTCGGCGCCAGCATCGTTATTCCGCAATCGGGCCAGGTTTTCATATCGGTCAAGAACGACGATAAAGAATCCATGATCGAACCCGCACGGCATCTGGTGCAGATGGGATTCGGCCTGATCGCGACGCGCGGAACGGCGCAGTTCCTGCGCCAGGCCGGGCTGCCTGTGACTATCGTAAACAAAGTTCTTGAAGGCAGGCCGCATATCGTCGATGCGATTGTCGACGGCAAGGTGCAAATGATTTTTAACACCACATCCGGCGCGCAATCCATTGCCGACAGCTTCAGCATCCGCCGCAACGCTTTGACCCACCAAATACCGTGTTTTACCACCGTTTCGGCGATTTGGGCCGCTGTTGCTTCCATTGCCGCACTGCGGCAAGGACCACTTGATGTTTTGCCGATTCAGGCCTATTTTAAACTTGCTGCCGCATGAGCCCCAAGGCCTTGCGAAGGATTTTATTTTTATCGACGAGGGTGTAATGATTGAAAAAGTGCCAATGACGCTTGAGGGCAGCAAGACCTTGGAGCAAGAACTAAAGAATTTGCGTTCGGTAGAGCGCCCGGCGGTCATTCAAGCCATCGCAGAGGCGCGCGCCCATGGCGATTTGTCGGAAAACGCCGAATATCACGCCGCCCGCGAAAAACAAAGCTTTATCGAAGGCCGCATCCTGGAGCTAGAGGACAAATTAAGCCGCGCCGAAGTCATCGACGTCGCAAAGCTTTCCGGCAATACGGTAAAATTCGGTGCAACCGTACTGTTGCAGGACGAGGATACGTCCGAAAAAGTGAAATACCAAATCGTCGGCGCAGACGAATCGGACGTAGACAGCGGAAGGATTTCGATTACATCGCCGCTGGGCCGCGCCTTGATCGGAAAATCCGTCGGGGACGCGGTCGAAGTGACGACCCCGCGCGGATCCAAGGCTTATGAAATCATGTCTTTGTCTTTTAGCGCCTAGCGTTGTCTTCCCGCGAGGCTCAGAACAAAGCGCGCTTCCCAGGATTTGGAGCGTCCTAGTCTTTCTCCGCCATGCCAACTCTGTGCCGGAACCAGCCGCAAATTATCATTTATATAAAGCCCATCCGCATCTTTGGCGGAATCTTCTTTAACCCATTCTTTTATTCCTGACGTCATTGCGGCCAGAAGATCGCTTATTTTTTCCACCGGCTTTTTGCCGCCCTGGCTTGCAGACGCCGCGTTAGAATCCATTTGATAATGGCGGACGCAAAACCCCAAAAGTTTTTCCGCTTGGCTCTTATCCACGAAAAAGAAATTATGCCCCAAATTGCTTAGTATTTTTATTATCAAAGCACAAACCCGATCCATTTCCTCCTCGTGGCCTTTTCCCTTGTTTTGTGTTTCTTCCGCTATGCCGATAATCCGGCCGACTATGTATTTTCCTGCATAAAAGAAACGCCACGCAAATTCGGAGCCATAAACGTTCCCGCTCCTATCTGCAAAAACGTACATAGCCGCGGCCATGACACCTTGCTTGCCGCCGTCGATTCCCTGAACAGCGATGTTGGCAATGCCTGTTTTCGCGATTTCCATAAAGCCGGAATTTCTTAAATCAGCAATTTTGGACTGTTCGATTTTTTTGGCGGCGGCGCCGGATTTTTCCGGATAACGGCTGAAAACATAACGGGACACTTCTTTTTGGCTTGGATCGTCATGCCCTGTGCATACCCCAAGCAATCTTAGGATTTGAGCAAAATCCCGCTTTTCGATAGACATATCGCAGATTTTGCGGATGGCAGCGTCAATATAATTTATTTTTTCATTGCGCAACCTTCTGGCCTCAAAGATGGTATGAATTCCATCTTCTTCGATGGTGACTGGCGATGCGGTGAATTCTTTCCTGGCAATTAGGTCGACAATCAATGCCTGGATTCTGCTGAGAACTGCCTCCGCATCCCGTATATTTTCTAGTTGCTTCTGCCATATCCTGAAGTCACCGACCGGAACGCAGTTCATGCTCTCCTGTGTCGATAAGGCGGCTGTCTTACTCTTAGACAACGCTATTTCCTTTATGTTTTTTTAAATTATTCCTAAAATCCGGATTAGGCCGCCTTGCCGCCATAATCTTCTTCGTCAACGGGAACGCCGGGATTGAACTTGCTGGTGCGCACGCAAAGCAT
>CAYRVJ010000194.1:0-2652 GCA_964427785.1 uncultured Alphaproteobacteria bacterium
CTTTTGCGACGGCACAAGCTATGGTCAAGGAATTGCGCCCGGAAATCCCCGTGCACTGTATCCGCCCGCATGCGCTGCAAGAACGCGCCCGCTGGTTTTTGGCCAATTTTCCAGGCGACGTGCTTTATGCCGTCAAATGCAACCCGGACGGTGCGGTAATCCGCAACCTTCATTCCGTTGGCGTCAAGCATTATGACGTCGCTTCGGTCGCCGAAATGCGCGCCGTGGCCGAACACGCCCCAGGCGCCCGGATGTATTTCATGCACCCGGTCAAAAGCCGCGAGGCCATCCGCAAAGCCTATTTCGAATTTGGCATCCGCGATTTCGCCATCGATTCCGAAGACGGTCTGCAAAAGATGATCGAAGAAACCGGATCGGCCCAGGATTTGCGCATTCATGTGCGTCTGGCGCTGCCCAACCGGTCGGCCGCCCATGATCTGTCGCGCAAATTCGGCGCGTCGCCGCCCTATGCGGTGAAATTGCTGCAAAATGCCAATCAGGTGGCGCAGCGCGTCGGGCTTTGCTTTCATGTCGGATCGCAATGCATGGATCCGGAATCCTTTAAGCACGCCTTAAAGCTGGCCGGCGAAGTCATCGCCCGTTCCGGCGTAGAGTTGGATTATCTAGACGTCGGCGGCGGCTTTCCGGCCGCTTATCCGGGCCTGAGCCCGCAGCCCTTGGGCGCCTATATGAACGCGATCCGCGAGGGCGTATCCGCCCTGCGTTTGCCCAGCCACTGCCAATTATGGTGCGAGCCTGGCCGCGCGATGGTGGCCGACGCCGGATCGTTGGTCGTGCGCGTCGAAGCGCGCAAGGACAAGGCGCTTTATATCAATGACGGCCTCTATGGCAGCTTGTTCGACGCGGGCGTCGTCAAGACCCGCTATCCCGCCCGGCTGATCCGCCACAACGGCAGCGACCATAAAACGCGCATGGAAGGCTTTATTTTATATGGCCCGACATGCGACAGCTTGGACGTTATGCCAGGCCCATTTGTATTGCCGCATGACGTCACCGAGGGAGATTGGATCGAATTGGGCCAGCTCGGCGCTTATTGCAATACCATGCGATCCGGCTTTAACGGCTTTGACCAATGCCTGAATGTGGAGTTATGGGACAGCCCGCAGCTGCAAACCCCCGAATTCATGCCCCGCACCGACAGGCGCACCTTGAACGGCGATTCGGTGTCCAGGCTGAATTTCCTGGCTTCGCTGCGCGACGCCTATGAAGTGGAAATGTCTTAAGATAAAGGGTAGTGGGGTTTGGGGTAATGGGGTAGTAGGGATTTGTTATTTCCTCTACCATTACCCCACTACCCCACACCCCATTACCCGGAGCCACCATGACCGCACAGAAAAAACCCGCCCTCAACAAAAAAGCCGAGCTGCTGTCGCAGCCGGTCAAGCATATCGACATCACCTCGTTCGACGCGCGTCCGATCGTCGATCAAATGCGGCATATGTCGTTCACCAGCCGGGATTTGGCGCGGGCCACGGAAATTTACAATATGATGCTGCAAGACCCGGAATGTTCGGTGATCCTGACCTTGGCGGGGTCGACCTCTGCCGGCGGATGCATGAAGCTTTATGCCGATCTTGTCGCCAACAACATGGTGGACGCCATCGTTTCGACCGGCGCATCCATCGTGGACATGGATTTCTTTGAAGCGCTGGGATTCAAGCATTACCAGGCGCAATCCAGCGTCGACGACCGCGAACTGCGTGACCTTTATATCGACCGGATTTACGACACCTATATCGACGAAGAAGAATTGCAGGCCTGCGACCACACCATCCTGGAAATCGCCAACGGCCTTGAAGCGCGCCCCTATTCATCCCGTGAATTCATTCATGAAATGGGCAAGTATTTGACCAAACATGCGAAAAAGAAAAATTCGCTGATCGAGCTGGCCTATACCCATAATGTTCCGATTTTCTGTCCTGCCTTTACCGATTCCTCCGCCGGATTTGGCCTGGTGAAGCATCAGGTGGACAATCCCAAAAAACACATGACCCTCGATTCCATCGCCGATTTCCGCGAGCTGACTGATATCAAGGTCAAGGCCGGCACAACGGGGCTTTTGATGATCGGCGGCGGCGTTCCCAAAAACTTCGTTCAGGACACGGTGGTTTGCGCCGAAATCCTGGGCAAGGAAGTCGAAATGCACAAATACGCCGTGCAAATTACGGTCGCCGACAGCCGCGACGGCGCTTGTTCTTCCTCGACCCTGAAAGAAGCGTGTTCCTGGGGCAAGGTGGATGTGGCCTATGAGCAAATGGTCTTCGCCGAGGCGGGATCGGTTCTGCCGCTGCTCGCGAGCGACGCCTATCACCGGGGATATTGGAAGAACCGGAAGAAGCGCGCGTTTGCGAAGATGTTTTCCTAAATTCCCTCTCCCGAAGGGAGAAGGAGCAGAAAAGTGAATCATGACAAAACTCACCTATCTCCCCCCCAAATCCGGCTTTCTTGGCGTTTCCGACAACAGCAACCCCGCAAAAGACGCGCGCGCGGTGGTGATACCGTTTGGCTTCGAGGCCAGCGTGTCTTATGGCGGCGGCACGAATAAGGGGCCAGCGGCGATGATCAAGGCGTCGCATCAGGTGGAATTGTTCGATGAAGAATTATGGCGCGAGCCGTACCGCAAATACGGCG
>CAYRVJ010000195.1:0-2614 GCA_964427785.1 uncultured Alphaproteobacteria bacterium
GGAACATCACGGAAGAACAGATTCGAACTCGTATGTTCGAAGTCGAGAAAGACAATATGGAGTGGCGACGGAAATGTGCAGAAGCAATGGGATACACGTATGATTCAACTACGGATACACTAACACCAGTTCCTGATGTTGTTGAGGCTACAGCATAAAAAATGAATAATTTTCTTTTTACCAAAAAAAGAAAAACATGAGTAGAAAAGATGTATGTGATAATTTGGCTAATAATATAGGTCCGATAAAATATGTGAATTGGTATTCTGGTAAGTTTGGACAGACACATCTCAGAAAACACGGAATGCCTGACCATGTAGCATTCAATTTGCATAATTTTTTGACCTTTGACTTCATTAACAAATTAGGGGAAAATTATGAAAAATTAACACGTGTAACAAAAAATACGAACGAATTTTCCGTTACACAATCTTTTTATATTGATGGTAATCGTGTAAAGTTTATCATGTTAGTAAATTGAATTAATTTTTTCTTCTTGAAAAAAAGAAAAATGAGTAGAAAAGATGTATATGATAATTTAGATAGAACTTCAATAAAATATGTAAATTGGTATTCTTGTAAGAGTTTAGATCGAAAACATTTTAGGAAGCATGGAATGCCTGAACACATAGCATCTAATCGACATTTTTTGTCATTCGAGATAGTTAATGAATTTGGAAAAAAATATCTGCTAATACGTATTAGGAAAAATAGAGACATATTTTCCGTTATGCGATCTTTTTATATTAATGATAAACGTGTGGGACATATTATGTTCGAAAATTGAATTAAATTTTTCTTTTGTAAAAAAGGGAAAATGAGCAGAAGAATAGTATATAATAATAGAAATCATACATGGAAAAGGATAGATGGATGGAACGGACGAAAACATGAAATGCCTGCCAGTATTTATAAAAATGACAATTTGGTTTCATTTAGTATTATAATAGGGTATGATACGCATGAAACATCTATTATTAAAGAAGTTGGTAATCATCGATTAATAATTTATGAAAATAGAACAGCTGTTCCGTCAATTATTCATTTTTTATCTTGTGGTCATATATTAAAATGAATTAAATTTTTCTTTTGTAAAAAAGGAAAATGTCTATGCGTTTCAAACAGAGGTTCCAAACGTATTGGTATGTCATTAATGATGATGTCACAATAAAGAAATTTAGCAGGAAACATAACATGCCTAATATATTATGCTATATTGATAATCATAACTTGTTGATTGGAACGTGCGATGAAGAAATACAACTGATAGGCACTGTTTCTGGAATAAAATGTATGCGTATATGTAATAAACATCACATATTACATACTGATGGCACAACGTTTAAAAAATGAAAAGTTTTCTTCTTTGAAAATAGAAGAAATATGAGTAAGAAAAATATCATGAACGATGGCGAATATAAAGAAATACTATGGAGTTGCCGAAAACATCACATGCCTATTATTATATCCATCAATTCTCCACTAACCATCACTTTTACGTTTAATCTTAAGATAAACACGTCAAATGATATATATAAAAGTTTTAATCGACAACATTCTGCTGCAAATTTTTCTTATGATAGAAGCGGACGTATTAATAAACAGTTTTATTTTAACTCGGATGGAACCGTTTTAAAATGGGAAAAATGAATTATTTTCTTCAATGGAAATAGAAGAAAAATGAGTAGAAAAACTAATACCGACGATTTTCATATAAATTGGTTAAATAATAGTGACAACCAGTATCGAAAGCACGGTATGCCTGTTCTGCTGTATAAAGGACGTTCTATGCATTTTAATTTTGAAAGCAAATTAGGATATGGCAAAGAATTAAGTATGAGTATTGTCAAATATCAACCATGTAATCAAGTTAATAAATATTTTTATGATGGTGGCAATCTTAAAAAGATTCAGTATTTCTAAAAATGAATTATTTTTCTTTTTATTAAAAAAGAAAATGCCCTCTTTTTCTATTGACAAATTTGAAAAATATCTTAGAAACATGGATCGTGTTCAAATAATTAATATGTATGATACATCTCTACAGGAACGTCAATTTGATTCTATTTTCCATATGTTCTTTTCAATCGTATCAAACGGAGATGAGAAATTGATTCTTATGTTTATCGAAAGACTTGATGAATGGCGAAACAATGTTTCTAAAATAGATATATTAAATTATGCTGTAATATACGCAACAAAATCTGCAAATTTTTCTACATTGCTTCTCCTCGAGAAATACGGAGCTGACCTCACTACGAAACACGAATTCCCTTTTCGATATTTTGCGTGTCATGGAAACGTCAAAGCAACAGAATATCTTTTTTCTAAAGGTGTATCAAAAGATTCTCTTCAGAATGCTAAATTTAATGCTTCTGTCTATCGTAAAAATAAGATTCTTAACGTTATAAACGGGTAAAAATGAATTATTTTTCTTCTTTACAAAGAAGAAAAATGTGGCGTAAAAGTATTAATGATGCAGACAAAACAATAATTGTTATATGGATTATGGGTAGTAGTAAAGTTTTTAAACGGAAACATGACATGCCCCATTGTATCGAACATTTAATATACGAAACTCTTGATACGTTCTTTTTCAAAAATAGAACAGAAA
>CAYRVJ010000196.1:0-214 GCA_964427785.1 uncultured Alphaproteobacteria bacterium
TTGCCGGAATTCGTTGGGCTGACTTTCGGCGTGCATAACGGCCAAAAATTTATTCCGGTATTGGTTACCGAAAATATGATCGGCCATAAATTGGGTGAATTTTCGCCGACCCGTCATTTTTCCGGCCATACGCCGGCGGATAAGAAAGCAACGCAGGCGCCTGCATAGATTTTTGGAATAGAGATAGGAAATGAATCATGGGTAAGAAAGCAAC
>CAYRVJ010000196.1:237-2610 GCA_964427785.1 uncultured Alphaproteobacteria bacterium
GTGACCAAGAATATCCGGGTCAGCCCGCGCAAGCTGAATTTGGTCGCGGGGACTATACGCGGACGCAAGATTGCCGCCGCTTTGGCGCAGTTGAGTTTTTCGCCAAAACGTATCGCTCTCGATGTAAGAAAAGCGTTACAGTCGGCGGTGGCGAATGCGGAAAACAATCATCAGCTGGATGTGGACCGCTTGATCGTAAAAGAAGCTTATGTGGGCAACAGCTTTTCCATGCGCCGTTTTCATACGCGTGGACGCGGTCGTTCCAGCCCGATTGAAAAGCCTTTTGCGCATCTGACGATCGTCGTCGAAGAATCCGCGCAAGACGCAGCCGCAAAGAATGTGAAGGAGTAACGAGTATGGGTCAGAAGTCTAATCCGATTGGTTTGCGTCTTGGGATCAACAAAACCTGGGATTCCCGCTGGTTCGCGGATAAGAACTTCGCCGATTTGCTGGAAGAGGATTTCAAGATCCGCAAGCACATCGTGACGAAATTCGGAACCTTGGCCGCCATTTCGAAAGTTGTAATCGAACGTCTGACCAAGCGCGTGATCGTGACCATTCACTGTGCCCGTCCAGGCGTTTTGATCGGCAAGAAAGGCGCGGATATTGAGCAGTTGCGCAAGGATCTGCAAAAGATCACCAAATTCGAGGTTAGCGTGAATATCGCCGAAGTGCGCAAGCCGGAACTGGATGCAAAGCTGGTAGCGGAAAATATCGCGCAGCAGCTGGAACGCCGCATCGCGCACAAGCGCGCCATGAAACGCGCGGTGCAGAATGCTTTGCGCATGGGTGCCTTGGGCATTCGTATCAATTGCGGCGGCCGTTTGGGCGGCGCAGAAATCGCACGGATGGAATGGTACCGCGAAGGCCGCGTGCCTTTGCACACTCTGCGCGGCGACGTCGATTTCGCAAAAGCGCGTGCTGAAACCACCATGGGCATTTGCGGTGTGAAAGTGTGGATTTATAAGGGCGATATCATGGAACATGATCCGCTGGCGTCCGAAAAGCGCAGCGTAGACAGCCGCCCGCAACAGGCACAGACGGCTTAAGGCAAAAGCAGGATTCAATAGAGGTTAACAATGTTAAGTCCAAAGAAGACCAAGTTCAGAAAACAAATGAAAGGCCGCCTGAAGGGCGTCGCCAAATCCGGCTTTACGCTAAATTTCGGCTCCGTCGGACTTAAGGCCGTAGAGCCTGGGCGCGCCAATGCCCGCGAACTGGAAGCGGCGCGCCGCGCAATTGCCCGGGCAACCAAGCGTACGGGAAAAATGTGGATGCGGGTTTTCCCCGATGTGCCTGTTTCCCGCAAGCCGGCCGAGGTGCGGATGGGTTCGGGTAAAGGCAACCCGGAATATTGGATGTGCCGTGTTAGGCCAGGCAGAATCTTGTTCGAATTGGACGGCGTTGCTCCGGCGGTCGCCAACGAAGCATTCGAATTAGCGGCTGCGAAGTTATCTTTTAAAACAAAAGTTGTTCGTCGTCTTGCAGACGGCGCACAAGGTTAAGGCAAGGGAGAAAGCGTCATGCATATTACCGATGTGCGGACTAAAACCGAAGACGAGTTAAAGAAAACGCTGGGCGAATTGGCCAAGGAAGCTTTCAATCTTCGTTTTCAAAAGGCCAATGGCCAAGTTGAAAACCCATCGCGCGCCAGATTCGTCCGCCGCGACATGGCTCGCATCAAGACGGCGATCAAGGAACGCGCTTTGGGGCTTGAATACGCCGCAACGGAAAGAAAAGCGGCGGCAAAGCCCAAGAAAGCCGCCAAGAAAAAAGCAAGCTAGGGAATTTTAAGGAGCTATTTTATGCCAAAAAGAATTTTGCAAGGTGTGGTGGTTAGCAAGCCGGGTAACAAGACCGTAAAGGTTCGCGTGTCCCGCCGCATGATGCATCCGAAATACAAAAAGATTGTAACGCGCTTTAAAAACTACGCCGCGCATGACGAAGACAACAAGTTCAATATCGGCGACACAATCTCGATTCGCGAATCTCGTCCGTTGTCGCGCACGAAGCGCTGGGAAACCGTCGTAGCGTAAGTAATTAAAGGCATAGCAGATTTAAGCAAGGTTTTGGGAGTTAAGGTTATGATTCAACAAATGTCCAATTTAGATGTAGCGGATAATTCCGGCGCCCGCCGGGTGCGCTGCATCAAAGTTCTGGGAGGCAGTAAACGCCGCTATGCCGAAGTCGGCGACATTATCGTCGTCGCTATTCGGGACGCTATGCCGCGCGGAAAAGTCAATAAGGGCGATGTGCACAAGGCTGTTATCGTTCGTACCAAATCCGCCATTCACCGCAAAGACGGCTCCGTTATCCGGTTTGACAGCAATGCTGCGGTTTTGATCAACAATCAAAACGAGCCGATCGGAACGC
>CAYRVJ010000197.1:0-2584 GCA_964427785.1 uncultured Alphaproteobacteria bacterium
CTTCGGCGGCGTATACGCGCGCCAGGCTTTCCAGCGCGGTTTTGCTGATGGCATAAGTGCCCCAATAGGCCGGCTGCATTTGCGTTACGCCGGAGGTGGTAAAAATCACCCGTCCCGCAGGCGACGCCAAAAGCCCACGGTGAAAAGCGCGGATCAAGCGCCAGTTGGATTCCAAATTCACCGCCATGACACGCGCGAAATCGCGCGGCTTGATGTCGTGCAGGGGGCTTAGGATTCCCAAATCCCCGGCATTGCCGACCAGAATATCCAGGCGGCCGAATTTTTTTGAAATTTCGACGGCCAGCTGGTCGATCTGATCGAACTGGGTCAGATCCATCGGAACCAGCGTCGCCTGTCCGCCTGCGGCGCTGACCCGGTCGTCGGTGTTTTCAAGCCCTTCGGTGGAGCGGGACACAAGTATCAGCCTTGCGCCTTCGCGCGCATAGGCCTCGGCAACGGCGGCGCCGATTCCGCGCGAAGCGCCGGTGATCAGCGCGATTTTGTCTTTAAGTCTTTGTGTCATAACGCCTTTATTCCCGCTTTTGGAGGAGGCTGCAAGCCTTAGATTTTATATCTTACCCCATGCTGCGGCGCAATATAATTATCTTTTGTCCACAGACGTGATTCTTTATTGTTTTTATTGTGCTTTTTTCAGAAATAAATAGAATCATACGCTGGAATGAAAAAACAGGAGAAATAAAAAATGACTACAACCGCCTCTGAATTCGCCGAAGAGCTGAATGGACTGGCGAGCGAGCCTGAAAACATCGGCCACGATGTGCTTTACAGAAAACTTCACCAAGCGGCTAGCCGCTTAAGCCAGGCAGAGCTTCATGATAAAA
Source organism: uncultured Alphaproteobacteria bacterium (assembly GCA_964427785.1). GTDB lineage: Bacteria > Pseudomonadota > Alphaproteobacteria > SHNJ01 > SHNJ01 > CAYRVJ01. Next base: position 843 of record CAYRVJ010000197.1, read on the forward strand.
GAATCGCGGATGCTGCCGTGAATTTGATCGAAGCAGTATGCCGGGATAATAGAGGTTCTTTATGTGAAGATTACACCCCTTCTCTTGCGGGTATATACTCGGCGGCTGCTGAATTTCCCGACTTGAAGTTGCGTTTGGATCAGGCTGCGTCATTCAATCAAACTTTACATGGAGTAGCCGCGGAGTATTCCCGCGCCTTTAAAGTTGTTGAATCTTCTCAACCTCGCCCTCTTTCCTCCGAGCAAGTTTTTGAACTTGTTGGGGCGGGAATAGTGGAAATAGGCTCCCGCTAAAGCCTAAACAATCCCCGCGATCAATGGAATCTGCGCCGATTTTTGCGCGGTGGATTCCCAATCGGTCAGGCGGATCGGGTAATCCCCTGTAAAACACGCGTCGCAATATTGCGGCAGCTCATTGTTGCGCTTGGCTTCGCCCAGCGCGCGGTACAGCCCGTCGATCGAAATAAACGCCAAGCTGTCGACGCGGATCAATTTGCGCATTTCTTCGATCGTCGATTTCGCCGCCAGCAAATCTGCCCTGTCCGGGGTGTCGATGCCGTAAAAACAGGAATGGGTGGTGGGCGGCGAGGCGATGCGCATATGGATTTCCTTTGCACCGGCGGCGCGCACCATGTCGACGATTTTTTTCGACGTCGTGCCGCGCACGATGGAATCGTCCACCAGCACCACGCGCTTGCCCTGAATATCGTTGCGGTTGGCGTTGTGTTTCAGCTTTACGCCCAAATGGCGGATGCGGTCGCTTGGTTCGATAAAGGTGCGGCCGACATAATGGTTTCTGATGATGCCCAGTTCGAACGGGATTTTCGCCTGCGCCGCATAGCCGATCGCGCCCGGAACGCCGGAATCGGGGACGGGAACGACCACGTCGGCAATCGCGGGCGCTTCTTGCGCCAGCACCGCGCCGATGGCCTTGCGCGCCGCGTAAACGCTGTGGCCCTGAACGATGGAATCGGGGCGGGCGAAATAAATATATTCAAAAATGCAAAAGCGGCTGGATGTGTTTGGAAAGGGCTTGACCGATTTCAGCCCGGCGCTCGTTACGATCACCATTTCCCCTGGCTCGACGTCGCGCATAAATTCCGCGCCGATGATATCCAGTGCGACGGTTTCCGACGCGCATATATAAGAATCGCCCATCTTGCCCAATACCAACGGCCGCACGCCGTTTGGGTCGCGGATTGCGATCAAGCAATCCTTGGTCAGAATTACCAGGGAATAGGCGCCGACCACCTGTTTGCAGGCGTCGATGATCCTGTCGGTGATGCTGGATTTCTGGCTGCGCGCGATCAAGTGGATAAAGGTTTCGGTATCGCTGGTCGATTGAAAGATGCTGCCCGAACGCACCAGCTCGTTGCGCAGCGTTTGCGCGTTGGTCAAATTGCCGTTATGGGCGATGCCAAGCCCGCCGAAATCGAAATCGGCGAAAAGCGGTTGCACGTTGCGCAAATCCGACCCGCCGCAAGTGGCGTAGCGCACATGGCCGATGGCGGCATGGCCGGGCAGGGCGCTGATTGCGGCTTCAGTGCCGAAATTGTCGCCGACATGGCCTTCGGCGCGTTTTGCTTGAAAATCTTTGCCGTCAAAAGTAAGGATCCCGGCGGCTTCTTGCCCGCGATGCTGCAGCGCGTGCAATCCAAGGGCGGTCAGGGCGGCGGCGTCGTTATGCTGGAAAATGCCGAAAATGCCGCATTCTTCCTTTAACTTGTCGTCATCGAAAGGATT
>CAYRVJ010000198.1:0-2568 GCA_964427785.1 uncultured Alphaproteobacteria bacterium
TAGGCTCTCTCGACCACGTAAAAACACTATATAGACGCGGACGATTCGAAGCCGCGCTCGTTGAGGTCGAGGCACTCATCCGCCGGTACCCCACCGCGCCTAAGCTTCATCAGATGCGAGGCACTCTGCTGGATCGCCTCGGACAACCTGAGCTTGCGTTTAAGTCCTGGAGCCAAGCACTGCGCTTTGACCCTCAGAATGCCACTTTGCGGCGCTTTGTGGAGCGGAAGCAGCAATTGCAGAAGCGGAGCGTGGCGTCGCCATGAAGTCACATCCAAACCTCCGCTTAAGAACCGCAGTTTACAGCCTAGCCCTTGTTCTTGCGACCTTGCTCACCTCTGCCGCACGCGCGCAGCTCTCTCCCGTGGAGATCGTCAAGAAGACGGCCGAGACCCAGATCAGGCACTTGGTCGAGCCCCTTTTGGATCGTTACTGCAGAGAAGAATGCCGCCTGCTCTCCGTGCACGCCACCATCGACGTGGCCACGCCCGAGGAAGTGGCTCCCGGCTTTGACGAAATCGATTCGAGCAAGGCGGCCGACCTAGCTGCTTCGTCTGCTGTTTTAAAGCTTTTGATCGACGACAAAGTCGGACCCGTCTCGCGCTCGAAGCTCCTAGAGCTCGTGCAGCAGTTCCTCGACACCTTGGATTATCCCGTAAAAGTGGACCTGCAGCTGGCTCACTTTCCGCAGCCCGTCGGCAGCGAATCGCGCGTGGCCGAGCTCCGGGAGCGCGTCATCCGCCAGTTCAAGAACACGATGGAAGATCTGTTCAATCAGTTCTGCCCGGATCAATGCTTGCTGGCGGACTTCAATGTCCAGACCGAGGCCGTCAACAGCGAAGAAGCTCAGTACGGGCAGCCAGGCGAGTTCTTTCAGGAGTCCGGCACCGCACTTCGCGTAAAAAACATCTCCGCTACGATCTTAGTCGACGACCTTCTGACGCCCGAAGAGCGAAGCAACATCCTCGAGATGGCCAAGCTCAAGACCAACTCATTCAAAAATGTCAGCCTCACGGCCAAGTCACTCAAGTTTCCTCACCCGGTGGGGGGATTTGGATCCGGCGGCCTCGCAGGCGGAGTGGATGGCAAGGGAGCCAACCGCTCGCTATCCTCCGTCAACGACTCCAAGGAAAATAAATCCCACAACTCTCAATCCTCGCTCGACAGCAAGAATAGCCTCAACTCCTCGAGCAAGGACACTAACAGCAACAACTCTCAGACCAACGAGAACAACCAGCGCCAAGAGAAGTTCGAGCGCTTCGAGAAGATCGAGCGCGTGGAGAGCGGGGACGCGGTTCAAGCCGAGCTTCAGAAGTTCAAATTCTATGGACTGATCTTTGCCTGCTCGGTGCTCTCGCTGCTCATCTTCCTGGCGATGGCCAGCTACCGCCCTAAGCGCCTAGGCGAGGGAGACGCCCTCAACCCCATCACGCGCGTGATCCAGCAGATGGCGCAAGACCCCACGGGAGGCAGCACGCAGGCCGGAGTTCCCGGATCCGCCACCCACGAGGAGAACCGCAGCAACGTCAAGATTCGCTACGAGATCGAGTCCCTGCTCGAGGAGCTAACCGCAGTCTATGCCCAGCAACCTAGGGTGGCTAAGCAAGTCTTTAGCCGCGTGCTGACCGAAGAAGGCGTCGAGACCACCTCTCAGTACATCCAGCTCTTTGGCGAATCGATCGTCATCGACATGCTCCGGGACCCTTCGCTGCAAAGCGATCTGTCGGAGCTCATGGAGTACTACGCCAAGAACCCCACTGAGCTCAAAGACGCGGAGAAGCTCGAGCTGCTGCGCAAGCTTCATAACCGCACCGTAGCGGGCAAGCTCGTGGTGATGGGCAATCGCTCATCCAACCTCTTTGATTTCTTGGCCGAGATGGATGGGATGCAGATCCTCGAGCTCGTTCGCAACGAGTCGCTCACGGTGAAGTCCATCGTGCTCACGCAGGTAGACACCCAGAAGAGAGCGGCCATCTACTCGCAGCTCGACGAGGACACGCGCATGAAGCTGCTCACCGAACTCTCGCGCATCGACTACTTGCCGCGGGACTATATCTTTAACGTCGCTCATGCCTTGAAGCGCAAGCGCCGCGACAACCCTCGACTCAACACCGAAGCGCTGCCGGGCAGCGAGGTCTTGGTCAACTTGCTCGAGCGCACGGGCACGGCCATCCAGCGCGCCGTGATGAAGAACCTAGAAACGACCAACCCCGAGAGCGCGCGCACGGTGAAGGGCAAGCTCGTCAGCATCGATACGCTGCGCTTCTTGCGCGATGGGCAGTTGCTCGAAGTGGTGCTGAGCTTGAGGCACGATGAGCTGCTGCAGTTCCTCAAGGGCGCGCCCCAGGATACGAGACAAGCCGTGTTCTCCAAATCCCCTAAGGAGCTCATCATTGAGCTCGAAGAGGAGCTCAGCACGCTGGGCACGATCTCTCGCGAAGCTTATCAGGGCATCGAGCGCAAGGTGCTCAACCGCATGAAGCTCATGGCCAACGAAGGACTCATCAACTTGGTCGAGACCAACGAGCGCATGTTCGCCGATACCAGGGCCGGCGCAGCTGCCGCCGC
>CAYRVJ010000199.1:0-2555 GCA_964427785.1 uncultured Alphaproteobacteria bacterium
CGTTCGACGCGGTGGTGGTGCATCATGTGCTGCATTTTTCCGAGCAGCCCGGCAAAGTCATCGCCGAGGCGGCAAGGGTGTTGCGTCCCAACGGCCAGCTTGTGATCGTCGATTTTATGGCGCATCAAAACGAGGATTTGCGCAGCAGATTTCATCACCACTCGCTGGGGTTCGAAGAAGGCCAGCTGAAAAGTTGGATGCTGGAATATGGGCTTGCGCCGCAGCCCGTAACGATCATTGCCGAGCCAGGCAAGGCGCTGCGTGTTTTCATCTTCAGCGCTCTTAAACATGCGGTGAAAAGCCGATCCGGCAAACCTAAGTCTAAAATCACGCCAAAGCCTAAGAAAAAGGCGGTCGCATGATGCGCGGCCTTTGGAAAAAAATTATGGGCCAAGACGGCCTAAAGCGCAGCGGCCTTGCCATTGCCGACGACCTATGCAGCGTGTCGTTCGAATTTTTCCCCCCAAAAAACGCCGAGCAGGAAAAGAACCTGTGCCAAGCCGTGGACAAGCTTGCAACTTTGCAGCCAAAATTCATGACCGTTACCTATGGCGCAGGCGGCACGACCAAGGATAGGACCAGATCTGCTGTGTTAGACATTGCCCGTAGGTCCGGGATCGCAACGGCGTCGCATCTGACTTGCGTCGCGGCGCCGCGCGAAGAAATAAATGCTATCGCGCAAGATTATTGGGACAACGGCATCAGGCATATCATCGCTCTGCGCGGGGATATGCCGGGCGGCGGGGCTTATGCGCCGCATCCGCAAGGATATGTGGACGCTTGCGATTTGACGGCGGGGTTAAAAAAAATGGCGGCGTTCGAATTGTCCGTTGCTTGTTACCCTGAAAAACACCCGGAATCATCCAGCCTGCAGGCTGACCTTGACAATTTAAAGCGCAAATTCGATGCCGGCGCGGACAGGGCGATCAGCCAGTTCTTTTTTGACCCCGTACTTTTTGAAAAGTTTTTAGAAAACGCGGCGCAAGCGGGAATTGATGCCCCCATCGTTCCGGGGATTTTGCCGATCAATAACATCTCTCAGGTCATAAAATTTTCCGCCCAATGTGGCGCCAGCGTGCCGAAACATATCCTAGAAGCCTTCGAGGGGCTGGAAGAAGACCCAGAAACGCGCAAGCTGATCGCGGTCATCATTGCTATAGAGCAATGCAAGAAATTGCTGGAAATGGGCGTCCGGCACCTGCATTTTTATACCCTGAACCGGGCGGATATCGTCTTTGCCGTATGCCATGCGCTTGGAATCAAGCCGGCTGTTCGGGATGTGGAATCCGTACAGCCGCAAGAATTCGGCAAGCTTGCGGCTAATTAAGGAATAATCTTGGCGCTTTTCTGAAATACATTCTTTTTTAACGCGCCAAATGGTAAATAAATAAGAGCAAATTGGAGAAGCAACATGATCCTGTCCTCGAACCTTGGTTTTCCCCGCATCGGCTTTCGTAGGGAATTGAAAAACGCCCTGGAATCTTTCTGGTCCGGCGAAAGTTCCGAAGATCGCCTTTTGGCAGAAGCTGCCAGAATCAGGGCGCAGAATTGGGACACGCAAAAATCATCGGGATTGGACTTCATACCCAGCAATGATTTTTCGCTTTACGACCAAATGCTGGACATGATTGCCCTGACGGGAGCCGTGCCTAAGACCTATCAATGGACTGGCGGCAACGTCAAGCTGGCGACCTATTTTGCCATGGCGCGCGGTCAGCAAGGCCATGTCCATACCGAAGCTTGCTCTCATGGCCACCACCATCACGACGAAGGTCTGGATGTTCCGGCGCTGGATATGACGAAATGGTTCGACACCAATTATCATTACATCGTTCCCGTATTCGCCAAGGGACAGCAATTCTCGCTCGCAACATCCAAGCCGGTCGATGAATTTTTAGAGGCAAAAGCTAAAGGCGTGCATACCAGGCCGGTTTTGATCGGGCCGGTCACGTTCTTGACCTTGGGCAAAATGGCCGAAGGTGGAAAATCGACGCTCGATCTTTTGGACGGAATTTTACCGGTTTACGCCGCGATTCTGAAAAAACTGCAGCAGGCGGGCGCCGATTGGGTGCAGATGGACGAGCCTTGTCTTGTCACAGACCTCGACGACAAGACGCGCCAGGCATTGCAAAAAGCATATGCTTATCTTGCCAAAGAAACTCCAGGCCTAAAAATCATGCTGGCGACATATTTTGAAAGCATGGCCATAAATTTGGACGCGGCGGTTTCGCTGCCTGTACACGGGTTGCATGTCGATTTGGTGCGCGCGCCCGGGCAGCTTGACGATGTGCTAAAGAAAATCTCGAAAGACGCTATGTTGTCCTTAGGCCTGATCGACGGGCGCAATATTTGGCGTGCCGATTTGCGCCAGGCGATCGCCACCGCGCGCAAAGCGGCGGAACAAAAGCCAGCGGATAAAATCATTGTCGCGCCGTCTTGCTCGTTGCTGCATTCGCCGATCGATTTGGCTGGGGAAATAAAATTGGACCCGGCGATCAAAAATTGGATGGCTTTCGCGGCCCAGAAACTGCAAGAGCTGGACATCGTTAAGCGCG
>CAYRVJ010000200.1:0-2510 GCA_964427785.1 uncultured Alphaproteobacteria bacterium
AGGCTTTGCTTGCGTCAAAGCGGATCGTTGATTTTCGCGACACCGATGCGATCCCTAGCGTCAGTGACGGCGAAGGGCCATATCCTTTGGTGTTGGGCCAGCGTCCTGTCCCGCGCAACGGCGCTATAAAAAGTTTCGAGGAGTTGGGCTTCATTCCCGGATTCGACGCCGCTTTTATCGGCTTTTTGCGCAGGAATTTTGTTGTTTTCGGGGATGATTCACGGGTGCATTTGCAATTCACCGATGTTGAAACGCTTATGGCTTTGACGGACTTGCCTTTGGAAACCGTCAATCTGGCGCTGGATTATGAAAGAAACAAAAACTTGCCGGATTTCAATCAAACCCTCGAGGGAATGATAGGAAGCGATGCCGCCAGAAAATGGCAAGGGGCCGTAACCGATTCGGTCAAGGAAGACGATCCCGTGCTTTTGCGCCTTGTGGCGCAAGACAAGCTCGCGCTGCGCGGCGTATATGATCCGAAACAGAGAAAAATGATGGATATTTTCCAGGAATAATCAAGAAGCGGCATTTATCAGTGCGCCGCTTTAGAAACAAAATTACCGCTTTAAATGAGGGCGGATTGGGTCTAATCTGGCGGCAATAAGGCTGTAAGGCCTGGACAAGCTTTAATGGCCGCAAACAAGGTCACAGGGGAAATATGCGCTGTTTAATCGTCGACGACCATCCGCTTATCACCAAAGGATTTGCCGCCGCGCTTATCGGCGAGCTGAAGGGCGCAACCGTGGATGTGGCGCATGATTTAAAAGGCGCACGCGAAGCAATCGCCAATCAAAGATACGATCTTGCCATCGTGGATATAAATTTGCCCGATGGACGCGCGCACCAGCTGTTTTCCTTGACCGAACTCGCTGGAAAATATCCAAGCTATTCGCTGCTTTTGTCTGGCAGCCAAGACCGCGACGATGTGCTGTCCGCTTTACAGGCCGGGGCGACGGCGTTTATTTCTAAGACCGTCGATTTCAGCGACTTGATGCTGGCCGTATCGGAACTTCTGGCGCTTGATCCCGCTGCGGGCCCGTATTGGTACGATATGCCGGGCAGAAAATTTCTGCCGGCAAGGCATTTGTTTCCGCGTGGTACCGCGCTTTCGCCTAAGGAAAACGAGGTGTACGGGCTTATCCGCGAGGGGCTTTCGGACAAAGAGATCGCCTATCGTCTGAACCGTTCGATCCACACCGTGCGCGTGCAAATCCGCTCTATCCGCCGCAAGCGCGGCGAAACCCGCCGCGCTTCGGCCAGCGCCGCGTAAATGAATGAAACAGGCGGATATACGATGATGGCTGAAATTATGCAAATATATGGATTCGCGCTAGAAGCGGCCATGGCCGCGTTCGAGAGCCTGCGCAATAGTGCGCCCGAGCCGATGTTTCTTGTTGGCGTATACGCCATCGGGCTTTATGGCACGCTTGTGTTGCATCAGCTGCGCGCGCAACTAAGTCTCGGCCCGCTATTGGCCTGGTCCGGGCTTTTGACTTTTTTGATTTGGCAGTTGTCGCAAATCGGCTGGTGGGTGGATTGGCGCGGTCTTAAATTCAATGCCGGATTGCTGGCGCTTGTGCCTGCGGTTCTGTCCGGCATGGTGGCGGTTTATGCTTCTGACGGCGTGCGCGCGGCGCGCGCCTATCTTTTGGTTTTGGTTTGCGCGGCGGCGCTAGGCATTTCCTACGCCTTCTTTTTGGGGGGATTGTCCCAGGTTACTTCGATCCCAAGCTTTTTCGTGATGCCGCTTTATTCGCATTTTTGCATGGGCGTCAGCTTGCTTATAGCCGCGGTCTTGACGGCGATCGGATTCGACCTAGCGCAGAAGCTGCATCGATATCTCGCTATGCCGTTCGGCTTTATTCTTGGCTTCGCCGCTTTCTTGCCCCTTTATTCACTGATGGCTTATGGCTGGCCTTCGGCGCAGATCAACATTCTCGCGGAGGCAAAAGAGTATTTTTATGTCGCGATCCCGGCAGGCATCGTGCTGGGTTTTTACGGCATACGCGCCGCAAGACGGGACGAAATGATGCCGGCCCGGCCATTGGCTGGGATTTTACATTATAAAAAAGAGGCATCCGTCGCAGACCAATCAATCCTGGACGCGCGCGAACAGATTGCTGAATTAAAGCAACTCAATCAAGCTTTGCGCCGGGAAGAAGATTTGCGCCATATGCAGATGCAGCACAGCCCATTGGCGATGATCGAAGTGGATCGCAACAACCGCATCGTGCGTTTTAACGACGCGGCGGCCGCGCTTGCCGGAAGGCCTTTGGTTGCGGGCATGGCGCTTGGAGAAGCATTTGGCCCGCTGGACGGATTTCTGTCAGATCCAGTTTTACACGCAAAGCGTTTTGGGAAATATTTATGCGAAATTCCCAGTGACGAAGGCGCTATGCGCAGCATCGAGTTCACGGTGGTGTGTTTCGGCGACCGGATGAACCAGAATTACAGTATTTTGGCCGAAGACGTCAGTGCCCGCGAACAGGATCAGCGCCGTAAAATGCTTT